>JAISNN010000071.1 GCA_031276195.1 Clostridiales bacterium | reverse complement strand
GGGAGGGGCAAGGGGTGGGGCGACCTTCTCTCATTATCCTTATATTCCCCTCCGTGGGAGGGGCAAGGGGTGGGGCGACCTTCTCTCATTATCCTCATATTCCCCTCCGTGGGAGGGGCAAGGGGTGGGGCGACCTTCTCTCATTATCCTCATATTCCCCTCCGTGGGAGGGGCAAGGGGGTGGTGCGAAACGGAAACTCATTTACTAATCCTCAATCCCCGCCGCCGCTGACCGCCGATCACTAACCGCTACTCCCCGATTTCCTCTTGCAATCTTCTATCGTCGTTTGCGATTTTTTCCGCGAGTGATTTTTTATAATCGATGATTTTCGCCGTAAATTCGGGATATTTCAAGGACAATATTTGAACCGCCAAAAGTCCGGCGTTTTCCGAACCGTTTATGGCGACGCAAGCGACGGGTATTCCGGACGGCATTTGCACCACCGACAAGAGGCTGTCCAACCCGTCCAAAGTGGAACTTTTGACGGGGATTCCGACGACGGGCAGAGGTGTGAGCGACGCCAAAACGCCCGCGAGATGAGCGGCTTTTCCGGCGGCGGCGATGATGACCTCGAAGCCGTTTTCCGCGGCGTTTTCCGCGAAGTCCGCCGCCGAACGTGGGGTTCTGTGCGCGGAAATGACGCGTGTTTCGACCTCGACTCCGAATTTTTTCAAGATTTCGCGCGCGGGCTTGACGGCCTCGAAGTCATTTTTGCTTCCGATTACGAGGGCAACTTTCGGCATTTTCATTACCTCTTTTTGGGAATTTTTTAACATTTTTCATTTTTTTTCAATAGCGTTTAGTATCTCTTTTTAGCATTTCTAAACGCCGTTCTCAATCTCTTTTTAACATTTCTCAACGCCGTTCTCAATCTCTTTTTAGCATTTCTCAATACCGTTCCCGATCACTTTTCGGCATTTCTTAATACCCCTCTTTCAATCACTTTTCTAAATCTTTATCAACGCCGTTCAACGACTCTCATTTATTGTCATCCTCAATTCCCATTTCGTCAATATGTGTCAATGACGCGGCATTATTTTATCATCCTCAATTCCCCCCCGTGGGAGGGGCAAGGGGTGGGGCGACCTTTACCAATCACTAATCACCAATCACGCTAACCGCTTAAATTCCCCTCCGTGGGAGGGGCAAGGGGTGGGGCGAATTCCTCTTATTATCCTCATATTCCCCTCCGTGGGAAGGGATCTAATGGGTGGGGCGAATACTCTTATTATCCTCAATTCCCCTCCGTGGGAGGGGCAAGGTGTGGGGCGAATACTCTTATTATCCTCAATTCCCCTCCGTGGGAGGGGATCAAAGGGGTGGGGCGAATTCCTCTTATTATCCTCAATTCCCCTCCGTGGGAGGAGCAAGGGGTGGGGCGAAACGGAAACTCCTTTCCCGTCCGCCGCTAACGATTGCTAACCATTCCATTATTCCGCAATCCCCTTTTTATGCAAAATCAACGCCGCCGCAACGCTTACGATTCCCGTAAATATAATCATTGTAGCGACCGAATTTTTGTTTGCGAATGTCGGAAATGCGATAAACATAACGACGACGAATATAATCGGAACGATTCCGAGTTTGGGTTTTTTAATTATATACGAATATCCGAGCGCGCCGAAAAGCGAGGGCAAAATACATTCAAACACGGGCGCGACGACGGGGTTATTAAAAAATATTTCCAAAGGTTCGGAAAAGAGGGCCAAAAACACGACGCCGACGCTCATTATGATCGTCGTTACGATAGAACTCACCGCGACCGAGATTGTCGAGATGATTTCGTTTTCTTTCGTTCCTTGTTTTACGCCGGCGACCGCTTGCGCGTTCAGTGCGCACGGCAATTTTATGTTGGAAATATTTCCCGTAACGAACGCCAAATATGTCGCGCCCGGACCCAAAAGCGGCGCGTACAGCAAAAATTCGCCGATTGCCGACGTCCAATATACGAGCGCGACGACGCCGAAAGCCGAAAAAAGCGCGCTATAAATCGGAGCCGCGCCCAAATGCAAAGCGATTGCAACCGGCGCGGCGACAAATAGAGCCTCGCATATCAAGACCCAAATCCGCCCCTCCGTATGTATATTTTGGTCGTAATTTTTTACGACTCCGCCCGCGGTTTTTCCCATAAGTTCACCTCATTTTTTTTCATAGTATTCCAAATTATCCCGACAAAACCCTTAATTTAGCGAAATTTTATCTCTCAATTCGGCGGTATAGTGCCGTGTTTTCACCGCAATGTATCTCCTTAAATTTATAGAAATTTTATCTCTCAATTCGGCGGTATAGTACCGTTCTTACCGCAATGTATCCCCTTAAATTTAGCAAAATTTTATTTTTCCCGATCGGCGGTATAATACCGCGTTTTTCTATCGAAAAAAATTAAAAAATCGCCCCCAAAATGAGCGATACGGGAACCGCGCTTATCATACCGACCAACATACTGAAACTCAAAGAAAAACTTTGAAGCCAAGCGTGTTTTTTCTGTAATTTCGTAATGACCGCCATGCAGCCTACGGCGATAAGCATACTGATAAACGGCACGACGCTAGTATACGAATCTATATGGAACCCGCCGAAAGCCTGCCCGATCGCTCCGCCGATATACGCGCTGCAAAGAGCGATAAAAACCGCCGTTGAAATGAGATTCCCGATTTCCGAAAAATTGACTTTTTTCTTTTTTGCGGGCGGTTCGTTTCCTCCGCCCGTTCCCCCGACCGCCTTATTTTCGACCGCTTGACCTTGTGAATAGTTCACGCTTGCCGCATTCTCACCGACCGCTTGACCTTCTAAATAATTAACTCTCGCCGCATTCTCACCGACCGTCCGACCTTCCGAACAACTCATGTTTACCGCATTTCCATCAGCCGTCCGATTTTCGGAATAATTTATTTCATTTGAAACAATTACGTTATCTCCGCCCGTTTGACCGCCCGCTTGACTATCCGCCCTATTTTCGGAATTCGTCGTAATTTTTTTCAAAACGCCCGAATATTTTTTCAAGCCGACGACGCACAAAATGCCTCCGAGAATGATCCCGACGGACATAACGATCGCGATAGTAACGAACGCTTCGGGAGTGATTACCGCATCGGCGAGATTTTCCCCCGTAGCGGCGGCGGCTGCGGTATCGGCGGCGGTAATTTCATACATCAGCGAGCCGATGACGGTCAAGCGCAGCCACGAAAACGGAATTCCCAAAAATTTTATCAGCCCGAACATCGTAACCAAAATCCCGAGGCTGGGCAGAACGGAAAACACCGCGCTGGACGTTATCGCCTTATTTAAGGTTTCCTTGCTCATTCCGATGCGCACGCCCTCCCGATACGCCTTGACGAGGAAAAAAACCGCTTGCGCGCAAACGACCGCGATAACAACCGCGACAATGAGATAAATTATGCCCGCGTTTAAATCCATAAAGCCTCCTAAAACCTCCGCCGAACATAAATAAAAATTGATAAAAAAGATAAATAAATTCGGGGGTTTTTAATCTTTCGGTTTAAAATCTAATTAGTTAATATTTATGTATAATAAATTACCAAACTCTGCGGTACAGTACCGCATTTTTTTGTCGTATTTCATAACAACTTTTGCGCGGTATATTACCGCGTTTTTTGATCACATTTCATAATAAATTCGACAGTATAGACAGCGTTTTTTCATAGTATTTCATAACAACTTTTGCGCGGTATAGTACCACATTTTTAAATCATACTTCATAGCAACTTTTACTAATCACTAATTCCTACCGCCGCCGATCACAAATCACTAATAAAACCGCCGCCGCCACTTACCGCAACCGCCGACCACTAACCGCCTCAATTCCCCTCCGTGGGAGGGGATCAAAGGGGTGGGGCGACCATTTACTAATCACTAATTCCTACCGCCGCCGATCACCAATCACTAACAAAACCGCCGCCGCCACTTACCGCAACCACCGATCACTATCCGCCTCAATTCCCCTCCGGCCGACCGCTAACGCTCAATCTATATAAACTATTCTTCCGCAGTTCGGGCATTCCGAATAGTCGCCCGGATTTTTCAGTTCCGCCTCAATTCCCCTCCGTGGGAGGGGATCAAAGGGGTGTGGCGATCCTTTTTACTAATCACTAATTCCTACCGCCGCCGACCGCTAACGCTCAATCTATATAAACTATTCTTCCGCAGTTCGGGCATTCCGAATAGTCGCCCGGATTTTTCAGTTTCGAGGTCATACCGACGGGCAGATCCATTCCGCAGCCCAAACATTGTCCTTTATTGACCATTTTGACGAAGACGGGCAATTTTTTCCCGTCCTTGACCGTCTTATAGGTTTCCAAAACGTCCGCCGGCAATTCGGCTTTCAGTCTTGCGATTTCTTTAATAAGCGCGTCCGCGTCCGTTTTTTTCGCGTTTTTGATCTTGTCGAATTCCGCGTCCGCTTGTTTTTTCTTTTCTTGCGTATCTTGTATTCCCAAAAGCAATTTCGACGTATTCGCCAAAATCTCCGCTATACGCTTCTTAATTTTATCGATTTCTTTTTCGTTATTGGCGAGGATTTCGTTTGCTTTTTCGAGTTTTTTCAGATAGAATTCATATTCGTTCAGTTCGCGTTCCGTTTCGCCGCTTATACTTTTCACCGCGAAAACGAGTTCGCCTATATCTTTTTCGGCTTGCGCGATGTTTTCGTTTATTCTGTCATAACTTGAAATAATATCTTCCGATTCGAGGTCAAATTTTTTGACCGTATCCGCCGAAATCGCGATATTTTTTTTATACAGTTCGACTTTTTTATATTCCGCGCTGTCGCGCAGTTCTTTTTCGAGCCTAAAAAGTTTCATATCCGCGGTTTGAAATTCCAAGATTTTATTGATCATCATCTTTTATTTATCCCTTTTTTTGTTATATATTTATATTTTTTTTGCCGTTTTTCCGGCGTTTTTTTAGCGTTTTTGAATGCTTTTTTGCCGTTTTTTTGCCGTTTTTTCGGCGTTTTTATAGCGTTTTTGTATGTCTTTTTGCCGTTTTTCCGGCGTTTTTTTACCGTTTTGTATGCTTTTTTGCCGTTTTTTTGCCGTTTTTTCGGCGTTTTTTTAGCGTTTTTGAATGCTTTTTTGCCGTTTTTTAAGTCTTTTTTAATGCTTTTTTGCCGTTTTTTCGGCGTTTTTTAAGTCTTTTTTAATGCTTTTTTGCCGTTTTTTCGGCGTTTTTTAAGTCTTTTTTAATGCTTTTTTGCCGTTTTTTTGCCGTTTTTATAGCGTTTTTTAATGCCTTTTTGCATATTTTAAAGCGCTTTTTCGATACTCTCGGGTGAATTTTTCATAGTTTTTTAAACGTTTTTTTGCCCGTTTTCGACCTTTTTTTAAAACGCTTTTAAGGAAATTTTATACTTCAAGTCCGTTTATTTATCGCGTCGTAAAGACTCAAAGCGGAATCGAAAAGGCTTTTTTGCTCTTTGCACTTTATATTATACACCCTTTTTAATATATTGTCAAACTCATTTACCTTTTTTATCAATTTATCTCGAAAATCCTCGTTCGCCGACAAAAAGTTATCCCTTCCGAAATGTAAAAAAATCTCTCTTATCGCCCCGCGCGGCAAAAAACGACCGTCCGCATTCTTAAAAAGCGGTGAAAAATCACTGTCCGCGCTCTCAAAAAATGAAAAATCCCCTCTCGCACCGTCCGAAAAAGATGAAAAATCACCGCCCCCGTTCTTCGAAAAAGGCAAAAAAACGCCATCCGCGCTCTCAAAAAATGAAAAATCACCTCTTACGCTTTCCGGAAAAGGTTCTCCCCCCGCGATATCAAAGCAAAATTCCTTCCCTCTGTACGCCGCCGAAATAACGTCATAAAACTTTCCGGAGTCGCCCGCGCACCTGTCGCTCAAAATTTCATAACCGCTCCGGCACAAAAAATCCCTCAAAAAATAGGCGTTCGTATGCGGAACAAAAACGAACCGATTGTATTCGAGCGGCGTTCTTCCCCTCAAAATTTCCGCGATATTATGCCCTCCCATACCGGCGATTACAAACACCTTAGCCTCGTCGAAACCGACCGCCGAAAGCCCGTCGCCCGTCCGCGTTTCCGTCTTGTCCGCTATGCCTAAATCCGCGAATAATTTTCTCGCTTTTTCCAAGGATTTTTCGCTGATATCTGTCGCGATCGCGCGCGGTACTATACCGCGTAAAACCGTCTCCGCCGGGACAAATCCGTGATCGGTTCCGATATCGCATATGCCGTAACACATATTATCGCATATGCTATTATTTTCGCCGCAATATTTCTCGATTTCTCTCAATATCGCCTCTATTCTTTTATCGGATTTTATATTCATATTTACAAAAAAAATTTCTTTACGCAAAAATATTTGACGAAAAAAAATAATCCTATTTTTCAAAAAAATCTTTAAGTTTTTTCAAGCGGTTCGGATGTCTTAACTTTCTCAAAGCCTTTGCCTCGATCTGTCTTATACGTTCCCTCGTAACGTTAAATTCCTTTCCGACTTCTTCCAGCGTTCTCGGCTTACTGTCGTCCAGGCCGTACCTTAGGCGCAAAACCTTTTCTTCACGCGGCGTAAGCGTCGTCAAAACCTGCAAAAGTTGTTCTTTCAGCATATTCGACTCGGCGTAGTCGGACGGCGCGGCGGCGGAGAAATCCTCGATAAAATCTCCCAAATGGCTGTCGTCTTCCTCGCCTATCGGCGTTTCCAGCGACAGCGGGTCGAGCGCGATTTTTTGCACTTCGATGACTTTTTGTTCGGTGGTATTGAGAAATTTTGCCAATTCTGAGGGGTACGGCTCTCTCCCCAAGTCTTGAACAAGTTGTCTTGACGCTCTGACTTGACGGTTGATCGTTTCGACCATATGCACGGGGATTCTGATCGTTCTCGCTTGATCGGCGATCGACCTTGTGATCGCTTGACGGATCCACCATGTGGCGTATGTGGAGAACTTGAAGCCCTTAGTGTAGTCGAATTTTTCGACCGCTTTCATCAGTCCCAGATTGCCCTCTTGAATCAAGTCCAAAAACTGCATTCCGCGTCCGACGTATCTTTTCGCGATACTGACGACGAGGCGCAAGTTTGCTTCGCTGAGGATAGTTTTCGCCTCCGCGTCGCCCTCCGACATTTTTTTCGCGAGGTTAATTTCCTCATCCACGCTGAGAAGGGGGACTTTCCCGATGTCTTTGAGGTACATTTTCACGGAGTCGTCGAGGCTGACCTCGTTTAGGATATTGAGGAGAAGTTCGTCGGTATTGTTTTGCGGGATAGGCGTAACGTTTATGTGCGCCGCCTCCATAACGGTATGTACGTTCTCCATTTCGTCCACGCTCAGCGCGAATTTTTCAAGGCGCGAAGCGATATCCTCTTCGAGGACGAAACCCGCCTCTTTGTTTTCGGCGATCAGCGCGTCGATTTCTTGTTTCAACAAAATTTCTCTGTTTTCCAAAATTTTTCATCTCCTTTGTTTATTTGCCGTCGTTCTTTTTTATTTATTTTTTTTGCATTTTGTATTGCGTTTTCCGCGTTCAGTTTTTATTTTTTCCGCGCCTAATTTTTATCTATTATTTTTATCTATTATTTTCGTCTTTTATTTTTGGTATTTTATTTTCCGCGTTCAGTTTTTTATTTTTTTTATCTTTTTCATTTGACAATACAACGCGGAAAGAATATAATATTTATAAAGTAACGTGATTTCACTTCGTGAAATTGAATGCGTAGGACGAAATCCCGTGCGGACGTTACTTTTTTTTGTTTACTTTTTCGGATATTTCCAAGAATATTTTTTACCAGAAAACACTTTTCTTGTTATGCCGTACGCGTTTTCCTATTGTATTTCCCGCTTTTCTTTTTGCAATTTTAATATTTCCGCCGTGATACTTTTTCGTTTTTCGCCGTCCGTTTCCGCGTAATATTCCGAATTCAAACGCCTGATTCCGGAATTTATTTTCTCTTTTTTCAAGACGTTCACCGCGTCGTTATAATATTTTTTTTCGGCGGTCAAGTCCGGGAATTCCGCCGTCAAATTGATAATTTCGTTCAGTTCGTCCAAAGTTTCCGACGGCTCGTCGAACGCGTCGAAAACTCCCGAAACGCGCGGTTCTATACCGCGTATTTTGCACTCTTCCAGATAGGAATTTACCGCTATATGGGCGGGGTTTATAAGGTAGGGCGAGAGGTCTAAACTATCGTCCGCGCACGCCTTTTTCAAAAGCGCGGAATTCAAAATAAAGCGAACCGCCGTCGTATATTTATCCTTTCCCGCGTCCGTTCTTTTCTTTTCGGCGGATGGTTTAGCCGCGCCGTTATTATTTTGCGTTCCGGCGGGATTTATATCCGCGTTTTTCAGAAACTCGCGCCGCAGCGTGTCGTAATTTATGCCGCTGATCTCCGATATCATTCCGATATAAGGTTCGATCAAAACGTCGTTTCCCAACGGGCGCAAAATCTCCGCGGCTTTCAGGGCGAACCGTCCGCGTTCCGTACTCGACGTGAAGTCGTAGTTTTTTTTCAGCGTATGGATTTTATATTCATAGAGCGACAAAGCCTTATTTTTCAGTTCCAAAAAATATTCCTTTCCGAATTTTTTCACCGTGTCGTCGGGGTCCATACCGTCGGGCAGCGTTATGACCTTGACGTCCAGCCCTTCGCTCTCCAAGACGTCCAGCCCCTTTAAGGCGGCGTTTTGCCCCGCCTTGTCGCCGTCGTACGCGATATAGACCTTTTCGCTGTGCCGTTTGATGAGAGCGGCTTGATATTTCGTAAAAGCCGTTCCCATACCGGCTACGGCGTTTGCGATTCCCGCTCCCGATAAGGCGACCAAATCTATATGCCCCTCGACCAAGATCACGTCGTTTATGCCGTTTTTTTGTTTTTCTTTTTTCAAAAGGTTGATTCCGTACAGGCTTTTGCTCTTGTCGAACACGGGCGTCGCCCCCGTATTTTTATATTTCGCCGCGCCATCGCGGTTTTCCAAGATCCTGCCCGAGAAGCCTATGACGTCGTTATAGATATTGATGATCGGAAAGACGAGCCGAAAAGCCATAGCGTCCGATGGAGGTCTGTCCGGAATTCTCGAACACGCGCCGCTTTCGATGATTTCCGCGTCGTTGAAGCCTTTTTCTCTGAGGTATGCGGGGAGGCTGTTGTAGTCGGGCGAATACCCCAACCCGAAACGCACTGCGAGCGCGTCGCCGATTTCTCTTTTTTTGAGGTATTCACGCGCCGCGCCGCCGCGTTCTATGAGGCAAGAATGATAAAATTTCGCGGATTCCTTCAAGATTTTTAGCAGTCTGTCCTTTTTTTTCTTTTGTTCCGCCAATTTGCCGCCGTCGTCGGAGAGGTCGGGCAGACTCATATTCGCATATCCGGCGAGGACGGCGACCGCCTCGGCGTAGTCCACGTTTTCGATTTCCTCGATGAATTTTATGACGTCGCCGCTTTTTCCGCAGCCGAAGCAATGATAAAATTGTTCATATTCATTGATTGAAAAGGAGGGCGTTTTTTCATGATGAAAAGGGCAGCACGCGAAATACGACTTACCTTTTTTTGAAACGCCCTGAACGTACCGCGAAATAACGTCTACGATATTAGAGCGCGTTTTCAATTCCTCTATGAAAGCCTTCGGATAGAGTTTCAAAAAAAGACCTCCTTTTAGCGCGGCGCCGCTTTTTCGGTCGGCGTATTTTTTTTAAATTACAAATTTTTCGCATATCCCGAATTCAAAGCCGCCGCAAAAATCTTTCCGCATAACCTATAATGAATTAAAATTACCGCCGCTTTTTCAATCCGCATATCGCTCAAAAAAAAATTTTTTTACATATGTAAATTTGAAAAAAAATTCCGATTACATAAAATAAATACGAAGAAAACCGTAAAAATCCTTTTTTTTACGGTTTTTTTTCGTATCGATACGGATTAAAGTTAAAATTGTTCTATACTGTCAACACATTCTAAATATTTTCATCTTAAAACCGTATAAAAAATCTTTACACCGCCGCCGCTTGTTTCAATTTTTCGGCGGTTTACGCCTCTTGAATTCCCGACCAAGTCCGCACAGCTTTTTTTTACACCGCCGCCGCTTGTTTCAATTTTTCGACCATTTCGTCCGCGCTCACGCCGTGAACCGCCGCCGCTTGTTCGACGGTTTCGCCGCGCGCCAAAACGCAGCCCAAACAGTGCATTCCGTATTCGGCTAAAACCTCCGCCATTTTCGCGGCGTTTCCGTTTTTCAAAGCCTCGCTGATAAGCATATCCTTAGTTATTTCCGCCATTGTGTATGTCCTCCTTATTTATTTTTTTTTGTTTTATAGTTATTTATGCTAATTAAAATAAATCGTTTATCTATTATTCTATAACCGCCGCCGCCGACCGCTAACCGCTAAATTCTAACCGCCATAACCGACCATTGATCACTAAATTCCAACCGCCATCACCGACCATTGATCACTAAATTCTAACCGCCAATCACCGACCGCTAACCGCTAATCGCTAAATTCCAACCGCCAATCACCGACCGCTAATCGCTAAAATTCCAACCACCAATCACCGACCACGAACCGCCGATCACTAAATTCTAATCACCATAACCGACCGCTAACCGCTAAATTCCAACCGCGGTCGTTACGTTAATCGCTGTTTACCACGGTATAGTCGTCCGAATAGAATTTCCGGCTTTTTGAAACGTAATAATTGACAAGTTCCATAGCCCTCAAAAAGCACGAATGTATCGGAAAAATCAATATCAAAACAAGTCCGAAAGTCGGAATCGAAAAGGACAAAACGCACACCGCCAGCACGGCATAAAAGCACAGCGCGGTAAAAAACTTGCTTTCAAAGCCGCCCGCTCCCTTTGAATTCTTTAAATTCAGGCTTTTTTTCAGCGCGGCGCGCAAACCGTCCCCTTCCAACATATTCGGGATCCATTCGGCGAAAAGCGCGAATTTCAACGAAAACAACGCTATATGCGCGGCGATCGCCAAGGCGACCGAGATAAAACTCAGCGCGCCGAAAGTCAGCCAAACGAACGCCGTCAACAAAACGATTATCAAAACGGAAACGACGGACGAAAAGACGATTTTTACGGCGGCATACCCGAAGAGTTTCGCTATATGCCGGAAGTATTCGGGCAGAAGTTTTACGCGCATTTTCGCGGACATAAAGCCGTTTAGAACCGCCGCCGCCGCGATATCGAACGTAGCGCGGAAAAAGCCGATCAAAACGAACAAAAATCCCACGAAAATATAGCCGAAAACGACTATGCCGTTGAAATTATATAAGATTTTGAAAAAACTCTCCGCGGACGCGCCGAACGACAACGCCGCCTCCGAAACCGTCAACTCTCCGCTGAAAAAAAGGTCGAGTTCGCGCGAGACTTCGTTTATCAAATCCGCTTCGGCGACGGCTTGATAGACGGGGCGAAAAATGGGCATCAAAATGCCCGCGCCGATAGCGAAAGCGACTATGACTATACACGTCGAATATAAAAACGTCTTGAAAACCAAATTTATATTCGCTAAAAAAATCGATTTTGAAAACTTATAATACATAAAATTATTTTCTCCAAACGCTTTCCAAAAAAATCCCGCTTTTAAAAGCCACGCATATCCCGATATATTTGCATTCCCGTATCACATTCGCATTACTCTATTCGCATAATTATTTCGCATATCGCATTACTCTATTCGCATATTGAATTCACATTACTTATTACACTGCTTATTGCATTACTCTATTCGCATATCGCATTTTACCCTATTCTCACCGCTTATTCTCTTATTACCCTTATATTCCCCTCCGTGGGAGGGGTCAAGGGGTGGGGCGAAACGATCACATTCGCATATATTTGCATTCCCGTATCGCATATCGCATTACTTACCGCATTACTTTATTCGCATATCGCATTACTCTATTCGTATATTGAATTCACATTACTTATTACACTGCTTATTGCATTACTTTATTCGCATATCGCATTTTACCCTATTCTCACCGCTTATTCTCTTATTATCCACATATTCCCCTCCGTGGGAGGGGTCAAGGGGTGGGGCGAAACGATCATTCACATATATTGCATTCCCGTATCGCATATCGCATTACTTACCGCATATCATTTACTCCAAATACTCTGCCTCTTTAAATCCTCTCTTTCCAATCCCGATATGTCGTAATACACGGTATTTATAAGCGCGGGGAGATACACTCCCGCAAACGCCATCAAAACGCTTTCGACGATATTAAAAATCACCCCTAACCCGTCGTCGGACGCGCCGCCGTATAGAACGGTCAGCAAAAGTTCCGCGATTCCGAATATAAAAATCGGAAACGCCGCCGCCGCGATGATTTCTCCGATACCTTTTTTCGCCCTCAAAATGTGCGCCAGCGCGGAAAAAGGTTTCATACCCGTATAGGTCATAAGGGCGGGCCAGATAAGCAAAACCGAAAAAATCCCCACAATCGCCGCCGCGCAAAGAAGCAGCGTCGCCGCCGAAAAGATCAACGCGGCGATCTGCGCGTCCTTAAAGGCGACGATCCAAAGGTTCGAGAGCAGAGCCGCCGACAAAAGCAAAAATTCCAAACCCGCGACGGCGAAAAACACAAAAATCAGATAAGGATAAAAATTGTTATTTATGCTTTTTCCGAACGGAACGTAGCGGAAATCTCCGACGTGCATATCCCTTTCGATAATCGCCGAAACATAACTGAGAGTAACCGCGCAAACGGGAATCGTCAAAATGAGCAAAGCGGCGTTCGGCGCGTTCAGCCCCGTGATATACGCGAAAACACGCCCGAAAAGCGGTTCGTTTTCCGATGCGAAAATATCCGAAAAATTGAATAAAAAGCCGTCAAAATCGGGCAGCGGCGCAAAAAAACCCAAATACACGGCGGGAACCGCCGTCAAAATGAGCAGTTTAAAGAGCCTATTTTTATTTTTTAGATATTTTATAGTGTGATGCACATACTTCATAGAACTATTATACCATAAATTTTATCGAATATCAAACTAATTTGACAAAAATTTTTAAAGCGGAGTTATTTTTAAATTTCTTTAAATTTAAAGCCGTTTTTTATATTCAACACGGCAAAATTCTAATTCATACCCTTTTCAAAAAACTTGATTATATCTCCCGTCGACTCCGCATAACCCGCGACGTGCGCCCCCGTCATCTCCTCTTTTTTCCCGAAGCCGTATAGAACCGCGAGGCAATCTATCCCCGCCGCTTTCGCCCCCGAAACGTCAAAAACGGTATCGCCGACGAGCAAGCATTCGCAAAGTTTTTCTTTTGAGCCGGCGAGCGCGTATGACAGAACGTCCGCTTTTTCGACTCTTCCGGCGTTCGCGTCCGCCCCGTAAATTCTGTCAAAATATGCGCTTATGCCGAATTTTTCGATTATTTCGACGGACATTATTTCGCTTTTCGACGTGGCGGTATAGACGCGCATCCCGATATCCTTGCAATATTTCAAAACGTCCTCTATTCCGTCGTACAATTTCGCGTTGAATTTCATTTCGGGCGACGAATAGAACGCCCTGAAAATCCCGTGCGCTTCCGCCGCCGTCCCGCTTTCAAAAAATCTTTCGAGGGAGGAGCGGACGGGCGGACCGATAAAGGAGGGGTATAGCGACCTGTCTACTTCCCTTCCGTATTCCTTAAAAACGCGGTCAAAGGTGTCGTAAATTCCCGCGCTGGTGTCGAAAAGCGTCCCGTCCAAATCGAAAAAAACGGCTCGGTATTTAGTTTTGAATTTAATTTCTTTCATTCCCGATTCCTTAATTATTAGTTTTGAATTTAATTCCTCTCATTCCCGATTCCCTAATTAATTGTTAATATCTTTAAATTTCGTTTCTCTTTATACGAATAAAACATTAAAATTATGGGAGTTCTAAATCTGTGTGATAAAAAGTCATACCGGTCAAGCAAAATCATCACACAAACTTAGAACTATCAAAATTATAAACCTTTACCTCAATATTTCCGGACTTTCCGTTCCTTTTAATACGCGGATAAAAAATTGAAATTACGGATCACTATACCTCTCTTTTTTCCGCTTTTTCCGTATCGAAATTATAAATCTTTCACCTAAACGTTTTTCAATTTTTCTCATTCTCCCGCTTTTCCAAAGGTCTTGTAAAGCCCTGCCCCAAAACTTCGGTTGCGGGCATCGCGAACGCGAAAGCCTCTCCGTCCGTTTCCTTCAAGATCCTATGGAACTCGCTCACCTGTCTTTTTCTGACCACGCATTGCAGGAGCGTACTCTCCTCGCCCGTATAGAGCCCGACGCTTTTTACCGCCGTAACTCCCCTATGCAATTCGGCTATAATTTTTCCGCCCAATTCGTTCGGTTTTTTGGTAACGACGGTAAAGGTTACCGCCGTCGTGAACCCCCTCGTAACCGTCTCCGAAACCTTACTCGAAACGAACATCGCGACAAAGGAATACATCACGGGAACAAAATCGTTCAAAAGTATCCCGCCCAAAAGCGCGATCGCCGCGTCGAATATAAATATAAACCACGCGACGTTCGTCGCCGAATAACGCTTTTGAATAATCGCGCCCACGATATCCGTACCGCCGTTAGAAGCGTTGACCTTAAAGACAAAGGACAGCGACGCCCCCGAGATCGCGCCGCCGAAAATCGCGGCGAGCATTTTATCCGCGCCCTCCTCGATTCCGTATTGCGGAACGTTCAGCATACCCAAAACGTCCACTCCGACGGACAGTATGACGACGACGATCAGGCTCCTCAGCGCGAAAGTCTTATTCATCTTGAAAAACGCCAAAATCAACAGCGGAATATTCAAAACGATGATCGTCAATCCCGCCGGGATCTTGCCGCCCGTCAAATGGTATATGATCGACGCCGCGCCCGTAACCCCTCCCGGAGCGAACTTGTTCGGCACGATAAAAAAATACACCGCGGCGCATCTAATCAGCGACGCAAAAAGCATAATCGCGCAAACGCGAAAAACGTCCGCCGCCTTCTTTCCGTTTTTTAACTTTTTTCCCCTTTTTAACTTTCCCATAAAAAAATCCCTCTCGATTCCCTAAATAGTAAATTTCTTAATGCCTCATTCCCCAAATAACTAATTCCCAAATAACTAATTCCCTAAATAACTAATTCCCCAAATAACTAATTCCCTAAATAACTAATTCCTAAATAACTAATTCCCAAATAACTAATTCCCTAAACGACTAATTCCCTAAACGACTAATTCCCTAAACGACTAATTCCCAAATAACTAATTTCTCTAAACGACTAATTCCCTAAACGGTAAACTTATTAAACAACTATCCCCCGATGACCAATTCCTTAAATAACGAAAAAATTATAGCATACGTATATTATAATGTCAAACGCTCCCGTAAAAAAATCAAAGAATTTTTTATGACGAACCGATATAAAAAAGGCGGACGCAAAAGTCCGCCTAACTTGTATCGAAGCATAAATATTTTGCACAAAAAATCGACCTAAAATATTTATCCTCCGTCGTTTTGTTTCGAATTTAAATCCGTTTCCAAAAGCGGTTTACTGTTTTTCGCCTCACCGGAAGCGGATAATTTCATATCTTCCGGCTTGTTTTCCGCAGGTTCGTCGGATGAAAGCCGTATATTTTGAAAAACCGATTCGGTTTCTTGCCTGTTCGTTCCGTATGCCCGCAAAAGCCGCATAAGCCGTTTTATGTCGGTATAATATTTCGGCATATCGACATAAACCTTATTTTCGCCGCTCTCGTCGTTTTTTACGGTTTGCATATATCTGTCCAAATAACGCTGCGCCTTTTCGACTATCGGTCGTTTCCCTTGTTCGTTCAAAGAAAGCCCGGCGTTTATCACCTTATACGTTAGTTTATGTATTTCGCGGCTTATCACCGCATAGGCTTTATTGACAGGCTCGCTGTCAAAACACGACATACCATTCTGAAAAACCCGCTTACGCAAATATTCAAAAGATATTTGGGCTTTTTCGGGCAATTCCGTTTCGTTTCTTCTTATAACGGCTTTGTTTATTATATTAAAAAACAGTATTTCCCGCGTTTCGTCTAAACGCGTTACGGCTCCCTCGCTGTCCTTAATCTTTAAAACGCTTTCAAAAACGATCGGCATCATCGAAGCGAACATTATTCCGCGTTTCATAGAGGGTTTTGTTTCCAATCTTGGCGGTAATTTTTCCCAAAAATCGCATGAGAGGGCGGGCTTGATATTCGTCAAAAACGGAACCGCAAACAACTGAGGCGAACCGTTATATAAAAGTTCGAGAACTAAATAAGGGCGTGTTTCTTTCATTTCTTGGCTTTTCTCGTATCCGAACATTTGTCTTAAAAAATCGGGTTTTAACTCTACGACCTTACCTATAATATTATTTTTTGCTTGCATTTTTAGTTTTATCCTTAAAAAAACAATTAAGCCCTCCGGCAATGATTGCGGAAGGGCTAGAAGGCCCAAATGGTATTTTGACCGCCATTCTCGGTTTTCGTATTGTCATTATACTATGTTTTGTTTATTTTGTCAATAGGTTTTCCGTCAATTTTAAAAAAAATTTTGTTTTCAACGAATTTTTTTTATACTCAATAATATATTATGCAAAATCCTACAAATTATTTATAGCGGCAAATGTAAGACTATACAATCCTACTCCGTTTCACTTTCAAAATATCCGTTTTTAATGAAACTTTTTTTATCCGCGGCGTATAATGTATTATAATTCGGAATATATTTTATATTATACGTTCTATATTATATACTATAATTTCAGCCGTATACTTTACGCGCGTATTCCGTACTATATACCATATATTATGCGCTCGACATTTCGTATTTCAGTCCCATTTTTTACGGCGCGTATTCCGTACTATATACTATATGTTATATACTCTATACCGTATATTTTACGCATATTTTACGGCGCGTACTTTATGCTATATGTTATATCGAATTTCAACTCGGAGGTTTAATTTTATGTGCGGAATAGCCGGAATGTTCGACGAAAAAGCGGTGTCCGAATACCCCTCTCTTTTGGACGCTATGCAAACCGCTCTCGGGCGGCGCGGTCCCGACCAAAAGGGATTTTTCATCGACGGCGAAGCGGCTTTGGCTCACACGCGCCTATCCGTCGTCGACCTAAAAAACGGCGTACAGCCTATGTTTTTCGGTTATAAGGGTGAAGAATTCTGCCTTGTCTACAACGGCGAACTGTACAATACAGAAGAATTGCGGCGCGAACTGCTCAATCTCGGACACCGTTTTACGGGACATTCCGACACGGAGGTTCTCCTGCACGCCTACGCGGAATTCGGCGAAAAATGTCTTGAAAAAATGAACGGAATTTTCGCTTTCGCGGTATACGAAAAGCGCGCGCGCCGTCTTTTTATCGCCCGCGACCGAATGGGGGTAAAGCCGTTTTTTTATTACGCGCGCGGTAAAAAATTTATATTCGCGTCCGAGATAAAGGCGATTTTTTGTTCTCCGTCCGTGCGCGCCGAAGCGGATGCGGATTCGCTGGCGGAGATCGTATACATAGGGCCGGGGCGCACTCCGGGCGGCGGTGTTTTCAGGGGAATCGAGGAATTGAAGCCGGGGCATTGCGGCTATTATTCAAAGGAAAAGGGCTTAAAAATCCGCCGCTATTGGCAAATGACCGACCGCGAACACACGGACAATTTCAAAGAGACCGTCGAACGCGTCCGCTATCTCGTCATAGACTCTATCGAGCGGCAATTAGTGTCCGACGTACCGGTCTGCACTTTTCTTTCGGGCGGGTTGGATTCGAGTATTATTTCCTCCGTCGCGAATTCTTATTTCAAGAAAAAAAATACGCCGCTGCATACCTTTTCCGTAGACTATAAGGACAATTCGGCATACTTCAAATCGGGCAAATTTCAGCCTTCGTCCGACGGCGAATATATCGGCGTGATGAACGAATATCTCGGCGCGGAGAATCACAGGGTTCTGCTCGACACGGAGGAACTCACCGCGGCCCTCTATAACGCCGTGGACGCGAGAGATCTGCCGGGAATGGCGGACGTCGATTCGTCGCTTTTGCTTTTTTGCAAGGAGATAAAAAAGTTTGCGACCGTAGCCCTTTCGGGCGAATGCGCGGACGAGATTTTCGGGGGCTATCCGTGGTTCCGCGACAAGGAAATACGTATGAAAGAGGGCTTTCCGTGGGCGCAGTCGACTTCGTTCCGCGCGGGATTTTTAAAGGATGAATTCGCGTCGAAAAACCCGCCGTTCGAGTATGTAAATTCGCGGTATAGTACCGCGGTAAAAAGCGCGTCCGCGAGTCAAAAAAATACCCCCGAAGAAAGGCGTATGAAGGAACTTATAACCCTCAATTCAGATTGGTTTATGCAGACGCTTTTGGACAGAAAAGACCGTATGAGTATGTATAACGGTTTGGAAGTGCGCGTACCGTTTTGCGACTACCGAATCGCCGAATATCTCTATTCCGTGCCGTGGGAAATGAAGGATTACGAAGGACGCGAAAAGGGCTTGCTGCGCGAGGCGATGCGCGGAATTCTGCCCGAAAAAGTGCTGTTCCGAAAAAAAAGTCCGTACCCGAAGACGCATAATCCGTCGTATAAAAAAGCCGTTTCGGAACGCTTGAACGACATAATAAACGACCCGTCGCAGCCGCTTTTGGATATAATAAAAAAGGACGCGCTAAAACGTCTTTTAAAAACCGATTCCGACGCGCCCTGGTACGGACAACTGATGACCGCGCCCCAAACGATCGCCTATTTTTTGCAGATAAACTATTGGCTGAAAAAATATAACGTGCGGATTGTTTAGAAAAAAAATACGCGGTACTATACCGCGTATTTTCTCCCATAATTTCCCGTTTTTCTCACTACTATGCCGCGTTTTTCCGTCCTCTTAACTCTCCTCTTTTCTCAACATTATACCGCATTTCTTGTACGCTCAATCCCCCGCCTTTCGCAACACTATACCTCATTTCTTATCCGCTTGATCCCCCACTATACCGCATTTTTTGCCCGCTTAATCCCCCGCTTTTCGCAATATTTATAGCGCATTTTTTATGCCGTAAATTTTTACGTTTAAATACGGCACTTCCTTCAAAAAGCCGGATATATAAGAAAATTCCCCTCCGTGGGAGGGGATTAAAGGGGTGGGCGACCGTTTAATCCCACGCTTTTCGCAACATTTATACCGCATTTTTTATGCCGTAAATTTCGGAACGTTTTTCACTTCCCGTCTTTATTCATAACCTCGTCGATAATTTTATCCATTTTCATTCCGTATTCGATGGAATTATCGGCGGCAAAACGCAATTCGGGCAATGCTCTGACCTTTATCCTGTTCTTTAAAAGTTTCCGAATGTATCCCGCCGCGTTTTTCAACGCCGCCAAAACCTCTTTTATATCGCCGTTCAAGACGCTGACATACACGACCGCCGACCCCAAATCTTTCGCCGTATCCGCGCCCGTAACGCTCACAAAACCCGTCAAGCGCGGATCGTTTATTTCGTTGTTGTCGATAATCAAAGCGATCTGCCGCTTCAATTCCGAATTTACTCTGTCTATATTCATAATTCCCTCTTTTTTGAATCGATCCTAATTTCTAAATACCGTTAATAACCTCTTAACTTCCCATCGATAAAAAAACCTCGAATAAGTGTTTGCGGCATTATTAAATATCCGTTTTATCCATATCTTATCCGGCAATTATTTTGCCGTTCAACCGCGTTTCTATACCGCGTCGGTTAAGGCGTTTTTTAAACGGACAAAACGAATACCATATCCGTTTTGTCCATACCGCGTTCAACGGTTATTTTATCATTCAAACGGCGTTCTATACCGCGCCGGTTAAGGCGTTTTTTAAACGGAAAAAACGAATACCGTATCCGTTTTATCTATACCGCGTTCAACGGTTTTTTTATCATTCAAACGGCATTCTATGCGGCGCAGGTTAATAAAGATTTTCACTAAAAAAATATTACCGATAACGTATCCCTTTTATCGGAATAAACGCTTTCCCGAATCCTTACCTTCCTCTCCTCTTTTTACTCTTCGGTTTTCTCCATAATAAACGCCTCGATGACGTCGCCTTCTTTCAAGTCGTTATAATCGGTTATGCCGATTCCGCACTCGAAGCCCGTCAAGACTTCTTTCGCGTCCTCTTTGAACCTCTTTAACGACGCGACGCTGCCCTCGTGGATGATAACGTTGTCTCTCAAAAGGCGCAGTTGCGCGTTTCTCGCGATTTTTCCGCTCGTAACCATACAACCCGCGATCGTCCCCACGTTACTGACCTTAAAGACCTGCCGAACGGACGCTTGTCCCAAAACCGTCTCTTTAAACTTGGGCGCAAGCATACCCTTTATCGCTTTTTCGACGTCCTCTATCGCGTCGTATATGATTCTGTATACCTTTATATCCACGCCGTCGCGTTCGGCGGCAAGTTTCGCCTTATTATCCGGTCTGACGTTAAAGCCGATGACGATCGCCGACGACGTACCCGCCAGCATAATATCCGATTCGTTGACCGCGCCCACGCCCGAGTGGATTATATTGACTCTGACTTCGGGGTTCGAGATCTTCAACAACGCCTGGTTCAAAGCCTCCGACGAACCTTGCACGTCCGCTTTTACGACCAAGTTGAGATCTTTAATAAGCCCTTCGCTGATCTTGTTATACACGTCTTCGAGGCTCATTTTCACGCCCGT
>JAISNN010000018.1 GCA_031276195.1 Clostridiales bacterium | reverse complement strand
AAGTAAGAGGAGTCAACAAAACGCATTTCATAACTATGTCGAGTGCCTTAGTTTGAGAGTTGAGTAATTTAAGAGGAGTCTAAAACTTGCTATTTGCACAAGGAAATTGTTTACAAGTTTGAGAGTTGAGTAATTTAAGAGGAGTCTAAAACTATCTCTTTCGCAAGAGCCGTTATTGTTTCGTTTGAGAGTTGAGTAATTTAAGAGGAGTCTAAAAATATAATTAGCGGTATAGTAAGGGGCATTAGTTTGTGTCAAAAACTTTATGTTGTTTAAGGTGATTTACTTTTTTGCTTGTATGATCAAGGTTCGATTAATTTCGGTTCGGCGGAGATTGTTTTGAAATCCGAATAGGTTACCATACCTTTTCCGGCGGCGGGGATTTTTTTTACGTTTCGGCGTTCGGTATAGTCGACTTGCACTTTTGCCGCTTGGCGCGCCTTAGAAAAATACGCGGCGATACCGGCGGCGGCGGTCAGGATGTGTTCGGGAACCGAAATTTTTGAAATCTGATTAAAATTTTTATTCAAATCGGCATTTTTTGTATTTTCGCGGACGGGAAATTTTGAAGTTGAGTTATAATTATCATTTAAATTCTGCATTTTTGCATTCCCCGAAGTTGAAATTTTTGAAATCTGATTAAAATTTTTATTCAAATCGGCATTTTTTGTGTTTTCGCGGACGGGAAATTTTGAAGTTGAGTTATAATTATTATTTGAATTTTGCATTTTTGCGTTCCCCGAAGTTGAAATTTTTGAAATCGGGTCAAAATTTTTATTTGAGTCGGCGGAAATTATGACGTGCGCTCCGTGGTAATTTTTTGCGTGCAGCCAAATATCGCCGTTTTTTGCCAGCGAAAACGTAACGTAGTCGTTTTGCGCGTTATTTTTCCCGGCGTAAATTTTATAGCCGTCGATTTCGCACCGATAGCAGCCGACGTTCGCGGCGGTGGTTTTTTTTCGATCGGCGGGTTTAAAATTCTTGTTTTTCTTAGGATTTTTGGCATTTTTGATGTTTTTCGCGCTTGTTTTTATCAGACCTATTTCGATCAATTCGTTTTCGATTTCCGCCAATTCCGCGGCATTCTCCGACAACGCGATCCCGTTTTCTATCGACAAAAGGTATTCGAGAAAAAGCGAATTTTGTTCGAGATTTTTTTTGACGTTTTCCTCCGTGCGTTTGAGTTTCGCATATTTTTTGAAATACGCGGCGGCGTTTTCGGAGGGGGAGAGGTTCTTATCTAGCGGAATTTTCAGCGTTTCGCCGCTTTCATAGTCGAGCGCGTCGAGGTTTTGGCTTTTATTTTTGACGAGGTAGATATTATTCAGAATCAGATTGCCGAATTTCTTTAAATTTTCCGCGTTTTCGCATTTTGAAAGACCGTCGCGGTTGTCGGCGAGTTTTTTTTCGGTCTTTACGACGGCTTTTTTAAGGATATCGCTCAATGATTTAGCCTTTCTTTTTATCAAATCCGCTCTTTCTTTTTCCGAATAAAACTCGTCGGCGGCGGAATTTAAGAGGTCGAACGGCTTATATACGGCGTCGATCGAGGAATATTCGGTGATAAAAAAGTCTATCGGAATCCCGTTTTTGAACGCCAGACACGGGCTTTTGCCGATATGGAAACACTCCTTCGCGCCGTCCTTATCGGAAAGGCTTTTAGAGGACGAAAAATCGAAGTCTTTTATAACGGATATTATATTTTCCGCCTCTTTTTCCGATATCGGGAATTCCGCGCAGTCAAGTCCCGCTCTCCACGCGATCTCTCTTGCGGTTTCCTTTGAAAGTCCGCTTATATTGCCCGCGAGAAAGAACGGAATTCCCTCTTTCTGGCGCGCCGCAAACCGTAAAAAGGGCGGCGGAGTTAAAGAATTTTCATCTTTAAAAGAGGGTATAGAAGGGTCGTTTTTTCGTTCCGCGGCGGCTTTTGAACCGCTCTTATTTTCTATGGACAAAACGGATGTATCCGCGCTTTTATGACCGGATAAATTCAAAGAATTTCCGTCTTTAAAAGAGGGTATAGAAGGGTCGTTTTTTTGTTCCGCGGCGGCTTGTGAACCGCTCTTATTTTCTATGGACAAAACGGATATACCGCCTATTTTCCGCGGCGGCGCATCCGCTCCGTCCGCATTCAAAAAAGCCGGATCGCCGCCCCTTTTTCCGAGCAGAAGCGCGCGAATTCCGTCCGTGTCGTCCAGCCGGATTTTATTGTTTTGGGGAGGGGAATACCGCGCTCCGGGCAAAATCAATCTTTCACTTTCATTCAAAAAGGTTTGCTTTACCGCGCCCAAAATTTTGTCGTTTTCATCGGTCAAAAATATGTTGCTGTGCCTGGACATCAGTTCAAGCGTCAGCCTGCATTTTGTAAGGTCAAAAAGTTCGTTCCGTCCCAAGCAACTCAGCGAAATAATCCTGTCGCCGCCAAGTAAATCGACGGACAAAATCGAACTTTTTTCCAAATGCTTTCGGAGAAGCATACAAAAAGAGGGCGCGTTCAAAGGATTTTCCCTTTTTTGACGCGTCAAATGAATCCGCGGGCAGTCGGGAGCGCACGAAATAAAAAGCGAAAAATTGCTCGAATTGTTTCGTACGGATAAAACGATGCCGTCTTTTTCGGGCTGGGTGATTCTGTCGATTTTTCCGCCCGATAGGATGTCGTTCAATTCCCCGACCAAAACTTTGAGAGTAACTAAATCGTTCGGCATAACAATATTATACACCACCGTATAAAGATTTTACAACCAAATATGACATATATCGAAAAAAAAGGGAAAAAAATATCAATTTTGCAACGATAAAGGAGTAAAAAAGTAAAAAAACTTTCCGCGCAACGATAAAAAAAGTAAAAAAGTAAAAAACTTTTCATAGAGCGGTAAAAAAAATTTTAAAAAACTTTTGAAAAACCCTTGACAAGTATTATTTTATGTGTTATCATAACGATACAGTATGTTTCGTTATGATATTTTATATCAAAAAATCGAAAGATTTAAAGAAAAAGAAAGGTTTTTAATCGGCGGGATAGAAAGGTTTTTTAAAAAAAACGAGGCGGAAAATATCTATTAATATATAAAAAAGTGCGAAAACGGGATTGAAAAAACATTAAAACAATGCCGGAAAAAGGTCGAAAAAGCGTTAAAATAGCGTCAAAAAATGAGCGAAAAAGGCTGGAAAATGGCTGAAAAACATCGAAAAAAAGGCTGAAAAAAGGTCGAAAAAGCGTTAAAATAACGTCAAAAAATGAATGAAAAAGGCTGAAAAAAGGTCGAAAAAGCGTTAAAATAACGTCGAAAAATGAGTGAAAAAGGCTGAAAAAAGGCTAGAAAATGGCTGAAAAACATCGAAAAAAAGGCTGAAAAAGGTCGAAAAAAAGCCCGAAAAACACCGAAAAAAAGGCTGAAAAAAGGTCGAAAAAACGTTAAAATAACGTCAAAAAATGAGTGAAAAAGGCCGGAAAATGGCTAAAAAACACCGAAAAAAAGGGTGAAAAAAGAGCGGAAATAATAGTAAAAAAGTGCCGGGAAATAGGGGATTTTATGAAAGTTTTAGATGAAAACACTTTGGAAAAGGTCGGTAAGTACATATTTGAATACCAAACGGAGTTCGGGTGTTCGCCGAGTGTGCGCGACATTTTGAGGGAGTTGTCTTTCAATTCTCCGGCGACGGCTCTTAGGTACGTCGACGCGCTTTGCGCCAGAGGAACGATCCGAAAAGACGAAAGCGGCTCGATCGAAATTCCCGAAAATTTGCTCCGCGGACGCGGAAAAATGATCCCGTTGGTGGGCAGTATCGCTTGCGGCGCGCCCATACTCGCCGTCGAAAATATAGAGGAAAGTTATTTTTTGCCCGAGGAGTTGTTCGGGAAGGGCGAACTCTTTATGCTGAGAGCGAAGGGCGACAGTATGATAAACGCGGGAATCGACTCGGGCGACCTTGTCGTCGTCAAAAAACAAAATTATGCGGGAAACGGAGAAATCGCGGCGGTGCTGATCGACGACGAGGCGACGTTAAAAAGATTTTACCGCGACGATAAAAATAGACGCTTTCGGCTTCAAGCGGAGAACGAAAGATATTCGGATATATACGTCGAAACGTGCGAAATTTTGGGAGTGGCGGTAAAGATTATTAAAGATGTGTAGGGGCAGTGATTAGCGGTCAAGGGTTGGTGGTCGGCGGTCGGCGGCGGTGATTAGTAGAGGGTGGTTTTAGCGGTTGGCAGAGAACGGTCAAGATTATTCGGGCATTTAGGTAAGCGGTTGTTTGCCGGGCGAAAGTAAGGCAAAGATTATTAATGTTAAGGGGAATAAGGATTTATATGGAAAACGGAAAGGTTATAGAATCACTTTTGAAAGAGTACGGAAAGACAAGGTATACGCGCGAAACGGACGCTTTGGCGCGTGAAATGCTGGACTTTTTGGCCCTCTGCATTTCGACGGATACGAGCGACGGCGGAGCGATTATACGCGCTTTGTATATCGAGGGCAAGTCCTATCGGGCGGTCGCAAGGTCGATGTTTTTGAGCCGCGGAGCGGTCGAATATAATAAAAAAAAGGCGATACGAAAGTATGCGGAGAGGTTTGAAAAACGGTTTAAAAACGGACAATAAGAGGGCTTCGCCCCACCCCTTTGATCCCCTCCCACGGAGGGGAATAGCGGAAAATAAGAGAAATGCGGAAAGGTACGCTTTAAGAGGGGAATTTATTGGGGGAATTTTAAAAGCGGACGCCCCACCCCTTGCCGTAGAGGGGAATTGCGGAAAATAATAATGTCGCCCCACCCATACACCCCTCCCACGGAGGGGAATTGCGGAAAATAAGTGAAATGCGGAAAGATAGGCTTTAAGAGGGAAATTTATTGGGGGAATTTTAAAAGCGGACGCCCCACCCCTTGCCGTAGAGGGGAATTGAGGAAAATAATAATGTCGCCCCACCCCTACACCCCTCCCACGGAGGGGAATAGCGGAAAATAAGAGAAACGCGGAAAGGTACGCTTTAAGAGGGAAATTTATTGGGGGAATTTTAAAAGCGGACGCCCCACCCCTACACCCCTCCCACGGAGGGGAATAGCGGAAAATAAGAGAAACGCGGAAAGATACGCGTTAAGAGGGGAATAGCGGAAAATAAGTGAAATATCGTAAAAATGCGTTGCTTTATAGGTTATATTCTTTTAAAAAAAAATTGTCCGTACTTTCTAAAAGGTATTTTTGAAGGACGTTTTTGCATCGGAATCCCCTCCGATTAGGAAAAACGGCGTGTTTCTTTCTTTTTTGAAACACCCCCTGTTTTCAAAAAAGAAAGAAAGTTCATTATCTTCAAAAAACCCTTTTAGAAAATACGGACGGTTGGCGGATAGCGGTCAGCGGTTAATAGTTAATGGTCGGTAACTAATGAAGATGATTGGCGATGTAGTTAGGAATCGATAATTAGTGAAGGCGGTTAGTAGCGGTCAGTGGTTATTGGTCGGTGAAGGCGGTTGTTGGATAGCGGGCAGTAGTTAGTGAATCGGTGATCGGTAGTTGGCGGTTAGTGAGTCGATGATTAGTGGTTAGTGATCGGCGGTTAGTGATCGGCAGTTAGTGGTTAGTGAATCGCTGATCGGTAGTTGGCGGTTAGGATCGGTAGTTGGCGGTTAGTGATCGGCGGTTAGTAGGTAGTAATGAAACGTATTTTGAGGTTTAAGCCAGATATTTGCAGGCGGCAAGCGCGGCGACCGCGCCGTCGGCGGCGGCGGTGGCAAGTTGGCGGACTTCTTTTGTGCGGCAGTCGCCCGCGGTGAAAATTCCCGCTTCGGACGTTTTGCAGTCCTCGCGCGCCTCTATATAGCCGTCGCCGTCTAAGGCGACTATATCCTTAAACGCCGCGTTCGCCGGCAAAAAGCCGATGGCGACGAAAAGCCCTTGCAGCGTTATAACCGACTCTTGCGCGGTTTTTTTGTCAAAAACCTTTACGGCGGAGAGCGTTTCGCCGCCGATCAATTCTTTTATCTCCGAATTCATAACGAATTCGACGTTTTCCTTTTCTTTCAGGCTTTCTACGAGCCGCCTTTCTCCCCTGAACCCGTCGCGGCGGTGAATGAGATATACCTTTTTTGAGGTGTTCGACAAAAAAAGCGCATCGGTCAAAGCCGTACTTCCGCCGCCGACGACCGCGACGGTTTTCCCTTTGAAAAACGCTCCGTCGCACACCGCGCAATAGGAAAGCCCCGCGCCCGAAAATTTGTTTTCGTGTTCCAAACCTAAGCGTCTATGCTTTACTCCCGACGCTATGATTATGCTTTTCGCCTCGTAGGTCTTTGACCCCGAGAGGGCGAAAAAGGTTTTTTCTCCCTTTGCTTCCTCTTTTTTTATCGACAAAATTTCGTCGAATTCAAATTGCGCACCCTGATTTTCGGCTTGCCCGAAAAGGCGCATAGCATAGTCTGCGCCGCCGATACTCGCGATCGCCGGGTAGTTTTCGATTTTCGGCGAATAGACGATCTGTCCGCCCGTGTTTTCTCTCTCAAAGATCAAAACCTTTTTTCCCGCGCGCCTAAGATAGATCGCGGCGGTCATTCCCGCCGTCCCCGCGCCGATTATAATCGTGTCGTACATAATAATAAAAACCTCTTTTTTTTCGAGTGAAACCGCCGCGGACGCGGAGGCTTAAAAACGCGAAAAAAACTTTTTTGCGATCAAAAAGTTTTTTTCACGTCTTCTTACGGAATTGCTCCGTTCTTTGCTGAATTGTTTTTTAGAAAAGTTTTCTTTTCGCTGTCCGTTCTTTGCGGAATAGTTTTTAGAAAAGTTTTATTTTGACATATCCGCGGTTATCGTCTTGCGTTTTTAGAAAACCGTTTTTGCGGCTTGTTCCGCGAAAGCCTTGATTTCGGATATGTTCGCGTATTTTTTTATCTGTCCGCCGTCGTTTATGACTATCAGCGTCGGCGCTTGTCTGACCGCGTATTTTATAACTAATTCTTCGTTTTCGTCCGCGTCGACGGTTTGAAAGGGGATTTTGTTTTCGGCGAGAAATTTATGCGCGGTTTTGCAATTCGGGCAGGTTTTCGTCGTGAAAAGCAGTATCGGCGAGCCGGATTCTTCGCAAGAATCTTCACGCGCGTCCGCTTGTTCTTTATATTCTTTGCGGGCGCAAGACGCTCCCGCCGCCGCCTTACCGAGACTCATCCCTACGTCGTAGGTCTTGCGCGATTTGAATTCCTCTAATTTGCCGTCGTTCCAATTCCTGACCGGGCGGTAATAGCCCGTGATTCTGCTGTAAACTTCGGTCTGACCGCCGCAAGTCGGGCATTCGTTTTTCTCGCCCTCGATATAGCCGTGTTTCGTGCAGATCGCGTAGGTCGGCGACAGGGTGTAATACGGAAGGGTGTAATTTTCCGCAATCTTTTTGACAAGCGCGGCCGCCGTTTTCCATTCGGGCAGTTTCTCGCCCAAAAACGCGTGGAATACCGTCCCGGAAGTGTAGAGGGTTTGCAGCCCGTCTTGAATGTCCAAAGCCTCGAATACGTCGTCGGTAAATCCCACGGGGAGGTGAGAACTGTTTGTGTAGTACGGCGTTTCGCCCGGCTCGGACGCGGTTATGATATCGGGGAATTGCTCCTTGTCGTGCTTGGCAAGACGGTATGAGGTGGACTCGGCGGGCGTCGCTTCAAGGTTGTAGAGGTCGCCGTATTCTTCCTGATAGCCGCTCAAACGACCGCGCATATGCGCCAAAACGCGCTTTGAAAACTCTTGAACCCTCTTGTCCGTCATATCCGCCCTAAGCCACTTCGCGTTCAACCCCGCCTCGTTCATACCGAGCAGCCCGATCGTCGAAAAGTGATTGTCCAAAGTCCCGAGATAACGTTTCGTGTAGGGGAAAAGCCCTTCCTCTAAAAGATGCGATATGATCGAACGCTTTATTTTGAGAGAACGCGCCGCGATATTCATCATCTTGTCCAAACGTCTGAAAAAATCCGCTTCGTTTTCAGAAAGATACGCTATGCGCGGCATATTGATCGTTACCACGCCGACCGAACCCGTGCTTTCGCCGCTCCCGAAAAAACCGCCCGATTTTTTGCGCAGTTCGCGAAGGTCAAGACGCAAACGGCAGCACATACTCCTGACGTCGCTGGGCTCCATATCGCTGTTGATGTAGTTTGAAAAATACGGAGTGCCGTATTTTGAAGTCATCTCAAACAATAAACGGTTGTTTTCCGTGTCAGACCAGTCGAAATCCTTGGTTATGGAATACGTCGGAATGGGATACTGAAAACCCCTCCCGTTCGCGTCGCCCTCGATCATAATCTCGATGAACGCCTTGTTGACCATATCCATCTCCTTCTTGCAGTCCTTATACTTGAACGGCATCTCAACGCCGCCCACGATCGCGTTCATTTCGGCAAGATCGTTCGGAACCGTCCAGTCGAGAGTGATGTTGGAAAACGGAGCCTGCGTACCCCAACGGCTGGGAGTGTTGACGCCGAAAATAAAGGATTCGATACACTTTTTGACGTCGCGGTATGAAAGATTGTCCGCCTTTACGAACGGCGCTAAATATGTGTCGAAAGACGAAAATGCCTGCGCGCCCGCCCATTCGTTCTGCATAATGCCCAAAAAGTTTACCATTTGATTGCAAAGAGTCGCGAGATGACTTGCGGGAGAGGAGGTGATTTTGCCCGGAACACCGCCCAAACCCTCCTGAATCAACTGCTTTAAAGACCAGCCGGCGCAGTAGCCCGTCAGCATAGACAAGTCGTGAAGGTGAATGTCCGCGTTGCGGTGCGCGTTCGCAATCTCCTCGTCGTAGACCTCGGACAACCAATAGTTCGCGGTGATCGCGCCCGAATTGCTGAGAATTAAACCGCCCACCGAATAGGTTACGGTCGAATTTTCTTTGACGCGCCAGTCCTCGATCTTGATATAATTGTCGACCAACTGCTTGTAATTTAAAACCGTCGATTTCATATTGCGGATCTTTTCGCGCTGCTTGCGGTATAAAATATACGCTTTCGCAACGTCGTCGTAACCGCTCCTGCTGAGAACCGACTCAACGCTGTCTTGAATGTCTTCGACGGAAATTTTGCCGTCCTTAATTTTCGGCTCGAAATCCGCCGTAACGTTCAAAGCGAGCATATCGATGACGCTCGGATGATAGTTTTTGTCACGCGCTTCAAAAGCCTTCGTGATCGCGGCGGCGACCTTCGTGATGTTGAAATTTGCGACGCTTCCGTCTCTTTTGACGACTTGATACATAGTTAGACCTCCGTGTTGTGTTTTTGTTTTTTTGTGTTTCTTCTTTTAATCCGCCTTGAACCGCAAACCCGAACGCCGGACTTGAATTGCAAAACGGACTTCCCCGTACCTCTTTTGACGCGTTTTCTTTTGAAAATTTTTTAGAAGCCGGATTTTTGTGAATTTGCGGGCAAATCTTATTAATAAGGCTTCTTAATAATCGTTTCGGGGGAAAGTGTATTCATTATATCAGACGCGGACGTAAAAGTCAACTATATATTGTATAACAATTTTTAAAAAACACAATATATGGTATAATAAAATATTATGAGAGTTTTTTTATTATATACATAACGGCGCGTTTTGTAGCGTTTTTGTCTTTTTTGGGGGTGAGTAAGATATTATTATATTACGTTTTTATTTTTTTAGGCAAGCGATATGGATATTGTTATATATTTTTTGTTTTTTGGAATGCGATAGAGTATTATTATATTACGGTTTTGTTTTTTCAGGCAAGCGATATGGATATTGTTATATATTTTTTGTTTTTTAGAATGCGATATGGATATTATTATATTGCGGTTTTATATTTAACGCTCCCTACCTTATCTTGACGTTCGGTATATGCGCGGCGAGTATGCCGCGGAACCTTTGCATTTCCGCGTCGGAAGGAGAAGTCAAACCCTTTACGATCGTTTCGTTTTCGGATTTGAAACGTTGAAGATAATATTTTTCACCGCCGCTAAGCCATTTCCCGATACTTTCCATATCGCTCTCGGTGTGCAGTTCCTTGACCACCGTCGTTCGGAATTCAAAATCGATTTTGTTTTCCATAAGAATCGCCGCGCTCTTTTGAACCGCGCCGAGAAGGGTTTCTTTTTTATTTAATTCCGATACGTTATCGCGGGATTCCGTCGTTTTTTCGTTCGGGTTCGATATGTTGTTACGGGATTCCGTATTTTCTTGATTCGCGTCTAAGCCGGCTTCTTTTTTATTTAATTCCGATATGTTATCGCGGGATTCCATCGTTTTTTCGTTCGGGTTCGATATGTTGTTACGGGATTCCGTATTTTCTTGATTCGCGCCGATATCCGATTCTTTTTTAAGGCTTTTCGACCCGCCGAAAGATTCCGCGCCGATGGTTTTTTTGTAACTTTCTATGGAGTTTTTTATGTCCATCGCAACATAGTCGACCAAACCGCCCTCAATCAACGCCGCCAACTTGCCGGGAAACGAACCGTTCGTGTCGAGTTTGACGAGAAACCCATCGTCCTTTATGCGCCTCAAAAAAATATCCAGATCTTCCGCTAACGCCGGTTCGCCGCCCGTTACGCAAACCCCGTCAAGCAAGCCCTTCCGCTTTTTTAAAAAAGTGAAAAAATCTTCCGCGGATATGCCGCCGCCTTTGTCCGCGTCGTATACAAGCGAAACGTTGTAGCAAAACGGACAGCGAAAATTGCAACCGCCAAGAAAAACCGTGCAGGCAACCTTGTTCGGAAAATCTAACAGAGTAGTCTTTTGAAGTCCGCGAATCGTCATTTTTTTTATTAAACTCCTTGTTTTTTTATATTTTAGCGTTTGTATTACTTTTGTCTTGTCTTATTATCTTATATAATAGCGTTGTTTTATGTTATACGGATTAAAAATTTAACCGCTTATCTTATCTTATCTTATCTTATCTTATCTTATCTTATCTTATCTAATGGCGTTGTTTTATGTTATGCCGTTTAAACTTTTAATCGGTACGGTGTACGTATTAAAAGTTTAAACGCTATATTTGTATTGCATATTATCCGTTTTTACGATCTTTAAAAGAGAAATTTCACAAAAAAGGGGCTTCGCAAGTTTTTTGCCAAGCCTCTTCGTTACGGAAAACATTGTTTTTTTGCGCTTCCGCTTGAAAAAAATCCGTTAGTTATCTTATATCCGTTAGATCGTTTATTTTGCACAAATTTAAACTTGCGTTCGATACGGTATGAAAAAAATTGTTTTTTTGCGCTTCGGTATCCTATATATATTAGACGATTATAAACCGTGTTGCATTTTGTCGATTTACCGCTATGACTGCGTTAAACGGACATATCCGCTCTCCGCCGCGTTTAAATAAAGGCGGATTTCAATCCGCATGGCGTACGTATTGAAAGTTTAGTTATTATAATATATTCGGCAAATTTTGTCAAGGTTTTAAGCAAAAACAAATAATACCATAAAAGTAATACGGAAAGAATTTTGAAACGCTTTAAAAGTGTGAAAAAAGTAATACGGAAAAATAAAATATATGCTCGTTAAGTTTTTAAATTTTACGTTGTCTGGTTTGAGTGGTGACGGCGAGTGTAATTGCGAAGTTTGGTTGGGTTTTGTGTTTTTTAGCGTTGTCTGGTTTGGGGGGTAACGGCGAGTGTAATTGCGGAGTTTGGTTGGGTTTTGTGTTTTTTAGCGTTGTCTGGTTTGAGTGGTAACGGCGAGTATAGTAACGGAAATTTAGGCGGTCTTTGTGTTTTTTAGCATATTCGGCGGAGATTTACATATATAAATACGGGCGGTTAAACGCTTGAAATCTTGCGTTCGGGAGAAAGGGTTTTGCGGAATTTGCTTTTAAATTCGGATTTTTCCGTGTCGGCGGACGGCGCGCCGATGTATTATGTGTATGAGGACAATTTTTTTGAGGTCGGGTTTGAAAATGCGGGGAGAGATCTTGGGAATGAGGGCGGTTTGACGGGGAGGGAGATTGGGAATGAGGGCGGTTTGACGGGGAAAGGCATAGGGAGTGAGGATGGTTTGACGGGGAAAGGCATTGGGAACGGTGATAATAATAGTATAAGGGGCGGCGGATTTTCATACGACAATTTGATGGTTTTGGGGGCGAGGACTTGCAGTTTGACTTTTGATTCTTTTAAAAAGGAATGCGGATTGTTGGAAAACGCGTACAATCGGATTCGCGGTTTCGGAGAGGGGAAAAGATATAATGAATCAAGAAATGAAAGAGCGGAAAGGTACAATAAATTCGGAGAGAAAATGTTTGGCGGCGATAGGTATAACAAAAGAGGAGAGGAAATATTCGGAGATAGCGGATTAATAAGGGGAAGAGCGGAAAGGTATAGCGAATTCGGAGAGAAAAAGAACGACGCGGAAAGAGCGGACGGGTATAACAAAAGGAAAACGTCGAACGGTTTATATGCGGACGGGGGAGATAACGGAGAGAAAGAGGAGAGCGCGGAGAAGTTCGGGGATAGCGGATTAAGAAAGGCGGGAACGGAAAGGTATAGCGAATTCGGAGAGAAAAAGAACGACGCGGAAAGAGCGGACGGGTACAACAAAAGGGAAACGTCGAACGGTTTATATGCGGACGGGGGAGATAACGGAGCGAAAGAGGAGAGCGCGGAGAAGTTCGGGGATAGCGGATTAAGAAAGGCGGGAACGGAAAGGTATAGCGAATTCGGAGAGAAAAAGAACGACGCGGAAAGAGCGGACGGGTATAATGAAAAAGACACGGGCGGAGGAGTTCGGCGGGCGGTGATTTATTACGAGCCGTTTTTGGAGATCAAAAACGCCGCGCGGATAATTTTCGGCGCGAGCATAAGGGCGGTCGAGGTTTTTTCCGCGCAACTTATCGCGGAGTTTTTCGACGCGTCGTTCAACAAAACCGGCGAAAAAAGCGAGGATATTACGCGGCGCGTAGGGTACAATTTTTCGCGGATAAGCGCGCGTTTCGGGGTTGAAAGCGGCGCGGCGTATTTTCGTCCGCTGATAAAAATCGCGGGGAAAGCCACGGCGTTGACCTTTTTTTATCCTTTCGCGTATTTTTTAAACCGTTGATTTGTTTGTTTTGCAGAATTTACGAGTGATTGATTTGTTGTTTTGCGGAATTTACGAGTGATTGATTTGTTTTTATATTTCGTGTATTTCGTAGCGTTTGTTGTTTTTATATTTTGCGGATTTTGTAAAGCGTTGATTTATTTTTTATTTCGTGTATTTCGGGAAAGATTAATTTATTTTTCCGATTTTTTAAACCGTCCGTTCGGCGGTTTTTTTTATTTATACCGTATACTTGTTTTTTTTAGGTCAATAATTATTAATACTTAAATTATTAATACTTAAATTTATTAACATTCAAATTTATTAACATTAAAACTTATTAATATTTAAATTTATCAATATTCAAAGTGTAAACGTTTAAAAGAGGGGCTATATGTTTTTTGGGATTATTTTTGCGGTTTCTTTCGTCGTTTTGCTCTATGCCGCGCCGCGTTTAACCGATCGGCGCGGCGCGAAAATCGAACGGAACATAGGCGGTTCGCTGAACGAAAACGACTTTATCGCCGTCGTTTCGGACTTTGCGCGCGAGGTGAAAAGGGGCGGCGCGGCGCGGGAATCCGGTATAAATTTTTGTCCGGCGAGCGGAAAAAACGTTCACCGCGCATATAAAATCATCGCGAAAAAGATCGCGTCGGGGCAAAGAGTCTATGAATTCGAGAAATGGATTTATGACAACTATTATATAATCGGCGGTTTGGGCGGCTTTAAAAGTTTGAAAAAACTCCCCATGATAGGCGGCAAGCCCGTCATCGTAACGCTGGCGGAGCGGATCATCGGCGCGTCGGTTGACCGCTTGAATTCCGAGCGCGTAAAAAGCGGAATCGCCGCCTATACGAGAATCAAAAGTCTGACCGTAGACGAGGTTTTGCTTTTGAAAGACGGGTTTCGCTACGCGGTTTTCGAGCGGCTCTGCAAGATGGCGGAGCGCGTCGTAATCCTCGATCTCGCGCGTAAAGCCGCTGAAAAGCCCTCTTTGAATCCGCGTTTTTTGAACCGCAACAGTTATTTATACTATCTTTTCGACGCTCACCCGAAAGACGGGAGCGCGATTAAGGCGTATTTGGAAAAAAACGAGATCGATTACGCCGCGGTAAACTATATTTTTGCCGCGGGAATCGCCGAGTCGAACGCGCATACCGCCGCGCTCATAACGTATTTGCTGGAAAAGGACGCGTTCGCCCGGGAGACGGTTTTGAAATTTTCGGAACTGCACGGCAGACTGACGGAGGACGCGATATATAAAAACAGCGACACCGCCACGAAAATAGCCTATTTGAAACGTATCGCGCGCCTCGCGAAAAAAAGCGCGAAGAGTCAATCGAAAATTTTTGACGCGCTGCGCCGCGCGGAGGGCGTTAGCGGCGTATATTACGGCGAACTGATTTTTTATTATGAAAAAGATTTGCTGAATTATTTGAGAGGACGGGGAAGTTTAAAAAAATTGCGCGAAACGAGCGGGACAAAATGCGCGGCGTATTCTTTCGCGGTTTTTTTCACCGCCGCAATCTTTACCGCCGCCGCCGTCTTAGCGGCGAAGTCCGCCGCCGCTTACGTCCTGTCGCCCCTTATATTCACCGTTTTTTTGCGGGTATCGTTTTGTACGCTGAATTCCTTTTTGGGCGCGGCGGTAAAGGGCGAAACGGTTTTCGGATACGATTTTTCGGAGGTCGCGGACGAAAACGCCGTTATGACGGTCATATCGCATTTTGTTTCGTCCAAAGAGCAAATGGAAGAGGCGATTTTAAAAGCGGAAATCTTGACCGCGGCGAACGGAGGAAAAAATATCGAATACGCCCTGCTCGTCGACCTCTTTCCCGCGGAGAGCAAAACGGACAAGAAAGACGCGGAAATTTTGGACGTCATAGAGAAATATTCGGGGGATTTGAGTTTTTTCGTGCGGGAGAGGACGGAAAATTTCGGGCGGTATTCGGGGCGCGAACGCAAACGCGGAGCGGTTGGGGCGTTGTCGGAATATATTCACGGCGAGAACGAAAGAATTAAAGCGAAGGAAACGGGCGGGGGCGCGGATAAAAAATACGATAACGAAAAATATGAAAATAAAATAGATAAAATTTGCGGCGCGGACGGGGAATACGATAGCGTAAAATACGAAAATAAAACGGACGGAGCGGCGGAAACGGACAAAATTTGCGGCGCGGACAGAAACCGCAATAAGGCAAAATATAAAAATAAAACGGGGAGAATTTGCGGCGCGGACGGGGAATACGATAGCGTAAAATACGAAAATAAAACGGACGGAGCGGCGGAAACGGACAAAATTTGCGGCGCGGACGGAAACCGCAATAAGGCAAAACGCGAAAATAAAACGGAGGAAATTTACGGCGGATTCCGAATCGTAAAGAGAAAGCCGCGCAAAAATAAAACCGAATATTTCATCTTTTTGGACGCGGACAACGAACTTCTGCCCGGCGGCGCGATAGGTCTTGTCAACCGTATCGCTCACCCTTTAAATTCGCGCTTCGATATGTTGACTCTTAGCGCGCGCTATAATATGTTCGGCGCGGAAAATTCTTATAAGACGCGCTTTAAAGACCTCTCGGGCATAGAAAGTTACCCCTACTATTCGGGGCTTTTCAGCCGCGTTTTTCAGCGCGAGGTCTTTTCGGGCAAGGGCATAGCGCGCGCGGACGCGTTCTATAAAAAGTTGTACGGACTGCTGCCGCGCAACCGCGTTTTGAGCCACGACGTCATCGAAGGCGCGGTCTTGAACACCGCGTCCGGCGGAATCGTAACGTTCGAGGACGCGCCGAAAGACTTTAAAAGCGATATCGCCAGATATCTCAGATGGTCGAAGGGCGACGTTCTGCTCCTGACATTCTTGAAAAATTCCGTAAAAGACGCGGACGGCAAACCCCGCCCTCTCAAAATTTCATCCTTTTATAAGACGGTCATCGCCGTCAACGCCGCCGGCATATTGTATCCCTTGGGAATTTTGTCGATGCTTGCGGCGGGATATTTTTTGAATATCCCCGCGCTTCTTTTCGCCGCTTTCGGCGCGTCTTTTTTGAATACCGCCGTCGATTCGGCGTTCAATTTAGCCGCGCCGCGTGTCAGAATGCCGTATAAACTAAAAGCCGCCGCGGCGGTGTTTTTAAGGGATTTGTTCCGCCTTTTGACCGTTCCGTTTTTCGCGTTGAAGGGGGTTTTTGTATATTTTTCGACCGCGTATCACCTCCTTTTCAGAGAGGAAAAAGTCTTGGAATGGAAAACTTTTTATGAAACTCAAAAGGAAAACGGGGAAAAAAACGCGCTTTGCCGCTATATTCTGCCCTCGCTTTTGATGACGACGGGCTTTGCCGTTCTTGATTTTTTTGTATTTTCGAGAGTATCCGCCGCGCTTGCCGCGCTCCTTTATACCGCGGCGTTTTTTGTATACGCAAGCGGCGGCGATAAAAAAAAGAACGCGAAAGCCAAAGAGGGAGCGGACTTTTTGACCGAATGCGCGGAAAAGACGTACGGTTTTTTTAAGGACAATCTGGAATGCAATCCGCTGATATGCGACAACGTTCAAACGGAGCCGTACCTCGGCGCGTCTTTAAACACTTCGCCTACGAATATCGGTTTTTCTATGCTGGCGGTCTTGTCGGACTATTATATCGGAATATACAAAAGGGACAAGGGTGTCGATAGGGAAGACCTTTTAAAAGGCGCGGTTTTTGACGGAGCCGCGCTCTCGGACGCCGTCCAAAAAATCGAAAAGATCACCGCCGCCGTCGAAGGTCTGGAAAAATGGCGCGGACATCTGTATAATTGGTATGCCGTAAAGGACGGAAAAATCCTGCCGCCGCCCTTCGTTTCGAGCGTGGACAGCGCGAATTTTACCGCCGCCGCAATCGTCGTCAAGGAGTTTTTGGATATCCATACCGGCGCGGCTTCCGTATCCGCGGAACTGAAAGGAAGAATGAAATCGCTTTATCGCGCGCTTAACGCTCTCGTCGACGGCGCGGATTTTTCGAGACTTTACGACTATAAGCGGAATTTATTTTATATCGGTTTCGACGCGTCCTCAAAAAAATATGCCGCGCATTATGATTTGCTGGCGTCCGAGTCGCGGATTTTGTCCTATCTCGGGAGCGTGAACTCTCTGCCGTGCTGGTTTAAGCTTGGGCGGCGCGCCGCGAAGCCCTACGGGAACACGCTGTATTCGTGGAGCGGAACGATGTTTGAATATCTTATGGCGGACATTTTTTTGAGCGCGCCGAAGGGAACGCTGCTTTTTAATTCGTCGAGAAACGCCGCGAGAGTGCAGAGGCGCGCGCGGTGCAACGGCGTTTTCGGGCTGTCGGAGAGCGGATATTATCGGTTTGACGACGGTATGAAATATCAATACCGCGCTTTCGGCGTGAACGTTTTGTCGCTGAAATCGCGTTCGAACGAATGCGTAATCTCGCCGTATTCGAGTTTTTTGGCGTTGAAACATCTCGGGCGCGGCGCGATCGAAAACCTTTTAAAGTTGAAAGATATGGGAATGACGGGCGGATACGGCTATTTCGAGGCTATGGACTTCTTGGAAAAAAAGCCCGTCGCGTCGTATATGGCGCACCATCAAGGTATGATTATGTGCGCGGCCGCAAACTATTTGACGGACGATATATTTTGTTCGCTGTTTATGCGCGACAAAAAAAACGCCTCGGGACGGCAGCTTCTGACGGAGAAAAATTCCTCCGTCAAACCATCTAAATCCGTCAAAAAGAACGACTTCATACGCCGCGAAACCGCGCCCGCCGCCGCTTATTTTTGCGCGTCTCCGCGTACGCGCCCCGTCTACGCCGTCCTGTCGAACGGGCGGTATAACATACTCGCGGACGACTCGGGGAGGGCTTTTTCCGCTTTCGGGAGTGTGCGCGTTACGAGAGAGGCGGAGAGTATCGCGGACGTTTCGGGAAAATTTTTGTATATCGAAAACCTATCGACGGGCGGGGTGTATTGCCCGACTTACGCGCCGCTTTTCGACGATCCGAACGACTATACGGCGGAATTTTTCCGCGGCAAGTGCGTCTATACGAACAAGAAAAGGGGGTGCGTTCATACCGTGCGCGCGCCCGTCGGAACGGACGGGGAATTGCATTCTTTCGTTATAAAAAACGACGGGGAGGCGGCGGCGTTTCGGCTGAGTTTTTTCGGCGGCGATATCGTCTTGGGCGACGGCGACGCCTATATGAGCCACAAGGCTTTTTACAATATGTTTATAAACGTGGAAAGAGAACGGGAAAATTATTACGTCGTAAAGAGAAAAAAAACGAGGGAGAACGGCGCGGAGTATTACGCGGCGATGTTCGTAAAGGGGATTTCGGTATGCCCCGAGTTTAACAGATTCGACTTTATCGGGAGAGGGCGGACGCTTAAAAACCCGATCGTTACGGAGAGAAAAAAGGACGGCGCGCGCGGCTGCAATAAGGCTCGCGGCGACGCGAAAGAATACCGGAACGGCGTCGAAAAAGAGGAAAATAAAAGCGGAAATATTTTTGAACCGCAAAGCGGAACCGTTGCGGAATTTCAAAAAGGAAACGCTATAAAATTTGAAAGCGAAAGCGTTACGGAATTGCCAAACGGGAATACCGCGAAAACCGAAAACGGGAATACTATGAAAACCGAAAACGGAAATACTATAAAATTTGAAAGCGGAAATGCGGAATTTGAAAACGGGAATACTTCGGAACCGCGAAACGGAAATACTATGAAAACGGAAAACGGGAATACTATGAAAACCGAAAGCGGCGGCAAGGAATTTAAAAAGAGTTTTGAAAGCGGCGGCGGATCGGACGGTATCGGCGGCGTAATCGAGCCTTGTTTCGGCTTTACGTCGGAGATTTTTTTGAAAAAAGGCGAGAAAAAGGAGTTTTCCGTTCTTATAGCCGCCGCAAACGGCAGAGCCGAATTGGACGCGGCGATACGGCGGGCAAACTCATTTGTGTTCGACAAACTGATAAACGAGGATCCCGGCTTTATAGGCGGCGGTTCGGAGGCGTTGACCGAAAAGGAAAACCTTATTCTGACGGAGATTTTGCCGCGCATAATCGACGAACCCCTTCGGCAAGACGCTTTGAGGAGGGCGGCAAGCGAGCCTTTTTATGAGGCGTATAGAAATTATTCGGGAAATTTTGAATATAAAATCTTGTATTATGACTATTCGGGCGCGCGCGGCGAGGACTTTTTTATATCCGTATTGAAGGTGTTCGACCGCGTGAGAGGTATGGGAATTAAAGTCAAATTGATCGTGTCCGAACCGCGCATCGACCCCTATCACGACCCCGTGAAAAAACTGATAAAAAGATACGTGCGCGACTTTCCGTCCGTCGAGGTTTTGGACGAAGACGCGGAGGACGGACGGTTTTTGGCGGAGGTCTGCTTTTTGAATTTCAACGACTATAAAGCGGCGGATAAAGATACGGGGAGCGTAAATAACGGGAAAAAATACGGAGAAAACGAAAATACAATAAGCGTAAGAGAGGTTGAAAAATACGGAGAAAACGAGAGCGTGATAAGAGAAAACGAAAAAGCAATAAGAGAAAACGGCATAAGAAAAGATAATATAAACGAGAGCGCGATAGGCGTGATCGATATAGGGAAAGATAAAGAAAACGAGAGCGCGATAGGCGTGAGCGGCGGTAAAAAAGACGCGGAAAGCGGCGGATTTCTAAAAGACAGCCGCGAGGCTTTTAGGAGCGGCGCGGGATATTTCACGACGGACGGCGGCTTCGTCGTCGAGGGTACGGACAAAACGCGCCTCCCGTATTCCAACGTCGCCGCCCTCCCGGACGGCGGCTTCGTCGCTACGGAAAACGGCGGCGGCTTCTCTTTCTTTTTTAATTCCCGCGAAAATAAGGTCAGCGTTATGAGCAACGACCCCGTGTCCGATACCCCCTCCGAAAGGCTGTTTTTGTCGGACGGATCGAGGCTTTTCAGGCTCAACCGCGGCGGGAAATACACCGAACACAAAAACGGTTTGACGGAGTTTTATAACGAGTTTAAATACGGCGAAACGGCGTTCGATTCGCGCCTTTTAGAATACCCCGCGAAAAACGGGAGGGTGAAAATCTTTGAAACGGAAATTTCAAACCGCTCCGGAAAAAGCGCGGACTTCACTCTGTTTTTGGATATCGACCCCGCGCTCTCGTATCGGCAAAATAAGGACGCGCTGATCTATGAATACCGCGCCGACCGCGTAAAAATCAAAAACGCGTCGAATAATAATACCGCCGTTTTGAGGGTTTTCGGCGGCGAAACGATAAAGGATAAAGCGCGGCTAACCGACAGAACGGGCTTTATATATAAGGATTGCGCGGAAGGAAAAGGTTTTTTATATAACGGATTTAAAGGGGAGAGCGGAGGCTTTCCGCATAGGGAATACGGGGAAAAAAGCGGCTTTGACGCGGCTTTGAATACGTCGTTAAAAAAGAATGAGAGCGGAGGCTTTCCGCATAGGGAATACGGGGAAAGAAACGGCTTCGGAAAATTTTTAAATAAAACGTTTAAAGAGAGCGGCAACAGGGGCGTCGGCGGAGATTCAGATGAATTCAAAAACGGCGGCGGCTTTTTGGGCAACGCTTTCGCCGTTAAGTATGAACTTTCATTGCGACCCGGAAAGACGAAAAAATTCTTTTTCGTTCTGTCCGCAGACGAAGAACTTCCGGAGGACTTCGAGCCCGGTGAAATTCAAGAGGAAAAAAATAAAACGCTGGAATATTTTTCCGATTTTAATAATATAAAAATATGCACGGGGGATAAATATCTCGATACGACGTTCAATCACCGCCTGCTCTATCAAGTCGTTTCGTCCCGCCTGAACGGACGCTGCGGCTATTATCAAGCGGGCGGCGCGATCGGTTTCCGCGACCAGCTTCAAGACGTTTTGGCTCTCGTCCATTCGCGTCCCGATATTCTGAGAGGGCATATTCTGCTTTGCGCGGCAAGGCAATATGAGGACGGCGGCGTTATGCACTGGTGGCACGGCGGCGGACCGGGAGTGAGGACAAAAATCTCGGACGACAAACTCTTTTTGCCTTATTGCGCCTTCAAATATATCGCCGCCACGGGCGACTATTCGATATTGGACGAGAAAATTCCGTATCTCGTTTCGCCGCCGCTTATGCAATACGAGCAAAGCCGTATGGAAATTCCGGAGATCGGGAAATACCGCGCAAGCCTTTTGGATCATATCGAAAGGGCGATCGAAAGCGCGCTGCAATACGGCTCTCACGACCTGCTTTTGATAGGCGCGGGCGACTGGAACGACGCTCTCGACGCCGTCGGAACAAAGGGAATCGGCGAAAGCGTTTGGCTGTCGATGTTCGCCTACGAGGTTTTGAAAATGTATAAGGGAACGGCGGCGGAAAACCGCTTGAAGTATATCGCCCACGAACTGCGCCTCAAAAAAGCCGTCAATACGCACGGCTTCGACGGGGATCGTTTCAAAAGGGCGTATACCGACGACGGCGGAGTCTTGGGAAGCAGATTTTCAAAAAATTGCAGAATCGATTTGATATGCCAAAGTTACGCGGCGATCTCGGGTATCGCCTCCGCCGAAAGAATCGAAAAAGTCTTGAATACGGCGGCAAGCCTCGTCGACCGCGAAAACCGTATCGTAAAATTGTTCGCGCCGCCCTTCGACGGAGAAAAATTCTACGGGTATATCTCGTCCTATCCCGTCGGCGTCAGGGAAAACGGAGGACAATATACGCACGCGGTGATGTGGTATATTTCCGCGCTGTTTAAGAGCGGGAGAGCGGACGAAGCGTATGAAATTTTGAAAATGATCAACCCCGCGGAGATTATGAGCGGCTCCGAAAAATATATGGGCGAACCGTATGCCGTCGGCGCGGACGTGTCCTTAAAGGGGAAAATGGGCTGGAATTGGTATACGGGCAGCGCGGGACTTATGTACCGCGTGATTTTGGAGGATATGCTCGGTATCACCCTTTCTAATAACCGCATAAGAATAAAACCGAATCTGCCGTCCGCGATAAACTTTTGCAAAGTCGAATATAAACATAAAAAATGCGTCTATAATATCGAAATAAAAAGACGGGACGGCGAAAAATTCTTCTCGATAAACGGAATGAAAATAAAAAACCATTGCGGAATCGCGCTGAAAGAAGAGGGAAATTATAAAGTGGAAGTGTTCGTTTAAAAGGGGGTGTTTTAGCGGTCGGTGTTAGCGGTCGGCGGAGGCGGTTAGAGATGTTTTTAGTTGTCGGCGGCCGGTGTTAGCGGCAGTGGTTAGCGGAAGCGGTTAGAGGTTAGTGATCGAGTATTGACCGATATTCGCCAACCGCTAAAAAAAATAATTAGCATAGGCTAATTTTCGCTTGACAATTAAATTTTGCGGTTGTATAATAAGTGCGTTAAAGTTTTCGGAGTGTAATTTTTTTTAGAATATGAGTTAGCAATAGGTAACCGATTTGTTTTACAAAAGATTAAACGCAAAGTAAAAAAATTTGCGGCGATTAAATACGCGGAGCGGAAAAGATGCGGGTTTTAAAAAACTAAACCCGAAAGCCGCCGGATTATCCGAAATGCTAATGCGGAGCGGGAAAAAATATGGGTTTGGAAAACCTCAATCCGATTTTGTCGGCGTTGATAGGGACGGGGATATCGTTCGCGGGGACGGCGTTCGGCGCGGCGTTCGTATTTTTCGTCTCAAAAAAACCGTCGTTTAAATTACAAAAAGTTTTTTTGGGATTCGCGTCGGGCGTTATGATCGCGGCTTCGGTTTGGTCGCTTCTGCTTCCCGCGGAGGAATACGCGTCGGGCGGCGCGCTGCCCGAATGGATTCCGATGACTTTCGGTTTTTTGGCGGGCGCGGGTTTTTTGTTCGCCCTCGACAAACTTTTGCCGCACCACCACGCGCAGTCCGATATGCCCGAAGGTCCGAAAAGTAATCTGAAAAAATCCACAAAGTTGATTTTCGCCGTTACGCTGCACAATTTTCCGGAGGGTATGGCGGTCGGGCTGGCTTTCGCTTTGGCGGGAACTCCCGGTTCGGGGGTGAGCGCGGCGGCGGCTTTCGCTCTCGCGATCGGTATCGCCGTGCAAAACTTGCCCGAGGGCGCGGTCATCGCTCTGCCGCTCAAAGGGGAGGGCTTTTCAAAGCGCAAGGCTTTTCTATACGGCGCGTTGTCCGGGGTCGCCGAACCCGTATCGGGCGTTTTGGGCGCGCTTATCGCCGCCGTTACGCTGTCCGTCATTCCGTGGGCGTTGTCGTTCGCGGCGGGCGCGATGATCTATGTCGTGATCGACGAACTTGTGCCGGGCGCGGCGTCGAAGCATACGGACGCGGGGACGTTGGGCGCGATCGCGGGTTTTGCGGTTATGATGATGCTTGATATCGCTTTGGGGTAAAGGGTATCGATAGGGAACGCCGGCGGGAAATAACTATACTAATATATAAACGCACGTAAAAAAAATTTAAGGAGTTAACGTATGGAACAAAAAGAGAGCAAAAAAGGTATGGCGCGGCTTATGGAACTTGCATTTACGAAAAAGGGATTGACGTTTGCGGCGAGCGCGTTGTCGTTGATTTCGACGGCGGTTTCGTTCGTTCCGTATGCCGCGATTTATTTTATCGTCAAAGAACTTCTTTTGAACATAAACGATTTGAGCGGAATGGATGCCTCTTACGTCGTCGGTTTGGGCTGGCTTGCCGGCGGGAGCGCGATGGGTTGCGTCGTCTTGAATTACGCCGCGTTGATGTGCTCTCATGTCGCGGCGTTTGAGACCATATACGCGCTGAAATTGGACTTCGCGAGGCACTTGGCGGCTTTGCCTATGGGTTTTCACACGCAAAATTCCACGGGCAAGCTGAGAAAAACATCCGATAAGAATATAGAGGAGTTGGAGGGCTTTATCGCGCATCAACTCCCAGATATCGTCGGCAGTTTCGCCGCGCCCGTGATCGCGCTCGCGATGCTTTTCGTATTCGATTGGCGGTTCGGGCTGGCGAGTCTTGTTCCGATAATACTCGCTTACGGCGTTCAAGCGGCGGCTGTCGGCGGCGGCAAATCGGCGTATTTTATAAAAAAATATCAGACGTCGTTAGAAGAAATGAACAACGCGGCGGTGGAATACGTGCGCGGTGTTTCGGTCGTCAAAGCGTTTAACGGGACGATTTTTTCTTTCCGCAGATTTTATTCGACGATCAAGGCTTACGGCGAATTCGTTACCGGCTATACGAAAACTTTCCGCGTGCCTTACGCGTTGTTTGTAACGGTCATAAACTCGGTGTATCTTTTCATTGTTCCCGCCGCGGTTTTGTTGAGCGGTTCGGCGGAAAACTATCCAGATTTTGCGCTCACCGTGATATTTTATATCATATTCTCTCTGTCGCTCACAATGCCTTTTATGAAAATTTTGTACGTTTCGCAAAAAGGCGGGCAAATCGCCGACGGCGTGGAGCGTATGGACAAAATATTCGCCGTACAACCGCTCCCGATCGCGAAAAATCCCAAAACGGCGGACGGATTTACGGTCGAATTTGACGACGTGTCCTTCTCTTACGGCGACGGAAAAGAAAATCTCACGATATCGAACGCCTCTTTCACGGCGGAGCAAGGGCGGATCACCGCGCTCGTCGGACCGTCGGGCGGAGGGAAAAGTACGCTGGCGAGTTTGATTCCGCGCTTCTACGACCCGAGCGGCGGAAACGTCAAAATCGGAGGGGCGGATATACGCGATATGAGCGAGGAATATCTTATGAGCATAGTGAGCTTCGTGTTTCAGGACGTGTTTTTATTCAAGCAGACGGTCGCGGAAAATATCGCGGCGGGGAACAAAAACGCGTCGCGTGAGGATATAATCAAAGCCGCGCGCGCGGCGCAAGCGCACGAATTTATCGAAAAACTCCCGAACGGCTACGATACCGTCATAGGAAAGGACAACCGGCTATCGGGCGGAGAAAAACAGCGCGTCGCCATCGCCCGCGCGATTTTGAAAAACGCGCCTATAATCGTATTGGACGAGGCGACGGCGTTCGCCGACCCCGAAAACGAACAAAAAATTCAAACCGCGCTGAACGAACTTATGAAGGACAAAACCGTCATAATCATCGCCCACAGACTGTCGACCGTCGTCAACGCGGATAAAATCGTCGTGATAGCGGACGGGCGCGTCTCTGAACGGGGCAAGCACGGCGAATTGCTCAAAAACGGCGGAGCGTATAAGAATCTTTGGGAGAAATACAACGGCGGCGCGGATCCTATAAAAACCGAAAACGGAGGAAACGAATAATGTTTAAAAAAATGCTGAACCTAACCGATAAGGGAAGCCGCGATTTGACGGCGGGAATTATTTCTTGCGTCGTTACGAATATGATTTCATTTATGACGTTCGCGGTCATTTTTCAAATTTTCAACGTATTGACCGCTCCGCTGACAAGCGGAAACGCGTTGGATAAAAACGCGCTGTGGTTATACGGCGGATTCGGGCTTTTGACGGCCGGGCTTTATTTCGCGTCGTATACCTTTCAATACGGGAAAACCTATACGACGGCGTACGGCGAAAGCGTGAATATGCGCGTATCCGTCGCCGAACGTATGAGGAAATTGCCGCTCAGTTTTTTCAACGGAAAAGATTTGTCGGAACTGTCCGGAAATATGATGAGCGACTGCGAGTCCGTCGAACACGTTATGAGCCACGTCATACCCGAACTCGCCGCGAATATCATAACCGCCGTTCTCATAACGATCGCACTTTGCGCGTATAACGCGCGTATGGCTCTCGCGACGTTTTGCGTATTGCCCCTTTCGTTCGGCGTACTGTTTTTGGGACGCGGATTGCAAAGCAAATTAGGGAAAAAGACCGACGCGGCAAAACTTGCGGCTTCCGATCAAACGCAGGAATATTTAGACGGGATCAAAGTCATCAAAGCGCACGGGTTGGGCGGCGGAAAATTCACGTCCTTGGAACGCGCATTTTCGGAGGTCAAAAAGAACGCGGTAACCTTCGAGGCGGCGGCGGGGGTTTTTGTCACGATTTCGGTTATGCTGCTGCGAATCGGAACGGGTATCGTCGTTTTGACGGGCGCGGGATTGCTTGCGCGCGGAGATTTGAGCGCGTCGGACTTTTTACTTTTCACCGTAATCAGCGTGAAAATTTACGCGCCTATGATCGTCGTTTTGACTATGCTTCCGGAATTATTCTATTTTATGATCGCCGTTAAACGTATAAAAAAATTGAACGGCGAGCCGATTATGACGGGCGACGAAAACGCCGAAATCGCAAACGGCGTCGTGGAATTGAAAAACGTTACGTTCGCGTATAACAAAGAGGAGGTCATAAAAAATATAAGCGTTATCATTCCCGAAAACTCGATCACCGCGCTGGTCGGTCCGTCGGGGAGCGGCAAGAGTACGCTGACAAGACTTATCGCGCGGTTTTGGGACGTGAGCGGCGGCGATATATTCATAGGCGGCAAGAATATCAAGGAGGTGGATCCCGAAAGACTTATGAGTTATATGTCGTTCGTATTTCAAGACGTGGTGCTTTTTAACGATACGGTCGAAAACAATATACGGATCGGAAAAAAAGACGCGTCCGACCGGGAGGTAAAAAAGGCGGCGGAAGACGCGCATTGCGACGAATTTATCTTAAAAATGCCGGAAGGATATAAAACCGTGATCGGCGAGAACGGCTGCACGCTGTCCGGGGGCGAACGCCAGAGAATTTCGATTGCGCGCGCTCTTTTGAAAGACGCGCCCGTTGTACTTCTCGACGAAGCGACGAGCAGCCTCGACACGGAAAACGAAACGCTGATCCGTGCGGCGATAAACGGACTCGCCAAGGGGCGGACGGTCATCATTGTCGCCCACCGCTTGAAAACCGTCGCGGACGCGGATAAGATTTTGGTGATGGACGGCGGCAGAATCGCGGAAGAGGGCAATCACCGCGAATTGATGAGCAAAAACGGGCTTTACGCTAAAATGGTCAATATCCGGCGCGAGAGCGAAGGCTGGCGGATTTCGGGAAAGGCATAAAGATTATTTAGAGCGTTAAGATAAACGCAAAAAATTTTGGGATTTTGAAAATTCGTGATAAATAAAGCGGTAGGTAACGCTTTTTATCACGGAAATTTAGAACCATCAAAAATTTTAACGGAATATATGTTTGATTTAAAAGTTTAACCGATATTATTAAGGCAATCAAAAAGAGAACCAAAAGGTTCTCTTTTTTTTAAGCGGATATTTTGTTTTTTTTAATTTTTAAACCGGCGGGTTTAAAAACTATTATTGACATTGCGCGGCGTATTGTGATATAATAAATAAAAGACGATATCGTTTTGAAAGTGAAAAAGTAAAACGGTACAAGAATTCGGATTTAAGAATAAAAAATAACGGAACTGATTTTTTAAAAGGGAGATAAGGTTTATATGTCTAAGAAAAAAAAGGTTTTTATTGTCGTTGCATCCGTACTTCTCGTTTGCGTCGGGTTTTCGATCGCGGGATATTTTATTTTTCGTTTCGATCCGGCAAAAGCGGACGCGTCGCCGCCGGATTTTGAAACCGCGGGTTTCGGAATCGGGAACGCGAACGACGAGGGCTGGTACGCCGTTTTTATCGACGAATTCGAGGGCGATAGGCTAAACGGCGAAATTTGGACTACGTCGCCGCACGGCGTGAGAAAACGGGGCGCGACCGCCGCGGATACGTCGTGGTGGTGTCCGTCGATGGTATCCGTCGAGGACGGAAAGGTCGTAATCCGCGCGCAATACTTGACCGATCACATCTGTCCGGACGGGGTTTGCGTTTCGGAAGGGATTTTTACGGGCGGTATAGAAACGCGGAAAATAGTCGAAAACGCGGACTCTTCCGACCCCGACGTAACCAAAGGCAATCACGACGAATTGCTGTTCGGGCAGGCTTTCGGGTATTTTGAAACGTCCGTAAAATTCCCGGAGGGCGAGGGGATTTGGTCCGCCTTTTGGCTGCAATCGTCGAATCAGCGCAAGTTGTTCAACCGCGGCGCGGACGGAACGGAGATCGATATCTATGAGAGCGCGTTCGTAAAAGACCCGACGCTCCACGGCAACGCCCTTCTTTGGAACGGCTACTCAAACGCTTTGAGCGGAGTGGCGGACAACATTTTTGACGCGGGAAAGAATCTCTACGGCGAATATCACAAATTCGCGCTCAAATGGACGCCCGAATATTACGTCTTTTATATCGACGATACCGTTTCGTGGATTACGAACGCGGGCGGCGTTTCTAAGGTTAAGGAATTTTTACGGCTCACGGTCGAGGTTGACGAGGGCGACGGTTGGGGACCTCACGCGCGCAAAATCGGCTTGTTCGACAAGACGAAAACCGATTACGCTTTTTATGTAGACTATGTAAAAGTCTATCAAAACAAAAATTTTGCGAAATACGAAAAGCCCGATTCGTATTATAAAGGACCGATAAGCAACGCGAATTAGAGGGGGAGTCAGTGATTAGCGGCCGGCGGCCGGTGATCGGCGGATAGCGGCGGTGATTATTTATTAGCGGTTAGCGGTCGGGGATTAGTCGTTGTACCGAACGACGGGAAACTAAACGTTAAAACTTTTAAAAGGAGAGGTTTAAAAATGAAAAAGAAGATATCGTTGGCGATTGCTTTGATGTTGCTCGCGGTCGTTTCCGCGACTATGTTGACGGGATGTTGGTGGTTATTTAAGGAAGAAGAGAAAACGGGATTAGAAGCGGGATTTCGCCATCCGAACTATCTCGGCAATATCGTCGCCGGAGCAAAGAGCGAGAATACCGAATTTGATTTGGACGACATAACCTTGGACTTTTATTACGGACTTTGGCGCGGTAGAAATAGCGGACCGTCAGATTCGGATAAGAAAAAATATTTTATTGCGGTGTATTTTATAAAAGGTGGATATATAGGTAGCCTTAGGGCGGGAAATTTTGACGACTATAAAAATATAGAAGGCTTTTATTTCGTAAAAGATATTCCGCTTGACGAATTTAATTCTAGCAGTTACGCAATAAAATATGTCACACCAAAACACTTTGCTCACAGCGAGCAAATAACGGTTCCCCGTGAGATTATAGAAGACTCGATACGCGATTATTTTTACTTTACCGTTCAAATTGTTATATTTGATAAACAGGAAAATAAATATGAATTTGATTATAAAACAAGTGGATCTACTACTTTCACTCATAACGAAAATACCGTTCGTATTTACAACAAAGTTTTGGATGATAACAAAGTACAACTCTCGGATAAATCAATATAAATAAGGAGAAAGAAACGGGGACGTAATTGAAAATAAAAAATGCGGGTAGATAGAAATTAAGCCGCAAAAGGAGAGGTTAGGAAATGAAAAAGAAGATATCGTTGGCGATTGCTTTGATGTTGCTCGCGGTCGTTTCCGCGACTATGTTGACGGGATGTTGGTGGTTGTTTAAGGAAGAAGACAAAGGATTTGAAATAGGGTTTGTGCGTGATCAGTATTTGTTAAAGAGAGGTATTACCGTCGCGATTAAAAGCGACAAATCCGAGTTTAGCGTGGACGACGTAACCTTAGAGTTTTTTTACGGAACGGAATTTCCGATATTTTCGCAAAAAGACAGTCGCTTTATTCCTTTGCCGAGCGAGAGGTATGAGCAAATATGTATAGGCGTATATTTGGGATACGCGGACGTTTTTTCAAGTTTCGAGGATTATCGGAATATCGAAAACTTTAACCTTATAAAAGAGATTTCGATAGAGGAGTTTAATTCGGAGGCTTACAGCGTAACGGAAAAGGTAATAGGCTTCAGCAGCAAATTTACTTTTAACCACAGCGAGAAGCTAACCGTGCCCGAGAGCCTTTTTATTGAAGTTAGGGGGACTATCAAGTTTTTTGTAGGCGTAGTTATGTTCGATACCGAGGAGGAAAAGTACGTTTTTTTTGAAGGAAACTATTATAAGAACGCACAGGAAGCAAGCGTAAAGTACGAGTTATTGGATGACGGCAGAATTCGTCTTTATAGATAGGTTATAATTAAAGAACCTGTCTTTATAGGTTCTAAATATCAAAACGCCGAAAAAGAAATAGAAAATATGAAAATACCAAATTCCGAAGCGATAAAAGAAAAAACGAAATACTAAAATGTCCGAAAGCAAAATACTAAAAAATTCTTAAAAATAAAATACAAAACGCAGAACGTCAAAACGCAAAAATATTAAAACACCCGAAAGCAAAAAAACTTTTTTTTAAAAAACGGAGTAATACGCTTATGAACACATTCGATTACACCCTTTTGATAAAGGACAAGGCGAAAAGCGCGCTTGTCAAAAAAATGGTCAAACTAAAAAATTACATTTTTTGGACCGTATTCTTTTTATGTATGGCTACGGTCGGCGGACTTTTGTCCGCCCTTGAAAGCGGAAATTTGGTTTCGCTCGTCTTGATTGCCCTTGTTGAAACGCTGTTTTCTGTCGCCGCCGCCGGTTATTTCATTTTTTTTCCGATCTATTTTAAGCGTCTTACGGACGCGCAGGAAACCATACTCGACCCCTCCGACGAAAACGACCGCGTATTTCTCGCCATGACGAAAAAATACCGCGAACACCGCCAAAAAGAACTCAAAACCGTCTTTATCGCCGCCGGGATTTGCGCCGCGGAGATACTTGCCGCTATAATTGCCGGCGCGTTAGTTCCGTCCGCGTTCGAGGGCGGCGGCGGCGCGGCGCTCGTCGGAATTCTTGTTTTCGCGGCTGTGTTTGCGGGAACGACTATATGCGCGTCCTTTAAGAACACGTTTTCCCGGATGAAATTCGTCAAGGAAAGTATGGGTGAGATAGAATTTTTGCGGAATTTTCAATACGCGCGCGACGGGCTGACCAAAGAGGAGATAAGCAAAAAAAAGTTGAAAATTTTCGATATGACGGATTCGCAAAAAATGACGGACTATCTCTATCCGAACCGTGAAATTCAAAAAAAAGTTACGGCTATGTCGATATATACGGTCGCGGGCGGAGGAGTTTTGGGCGTTTTTGCGGTCGTCGGTCTTTTCCTTTTCGGGAGCGAAGCGGAAAAGGGCAATTTTACGCCCCTTGCCGTATGCGCGGCGGTTTTTTTGGTTTTATTTATCGCTTTGACCGTGTTTTTATCGTTTCGCGGTTCTAAATACCAAAAACTGCAAGAAGCGGAATTTCAAAAAAATCCCGAATATTTCCGCTTTCATATAGAACTTGCCGCCGCGAATAAAAAATATCGAAAGGTTTCGCAAGCGGTCGAAATAACCGTCGCCGCCGCGTGGGTTTGCGCTTGTACCGCCGCGGCGTTTTTCGGAGGGGAGGCGTTTTTGTCCGCCGCCGGCGCGGGATTTATTTTCGTATGGTTAACGTCGGTCGCGTGGGTCTTGGCGGCATATCCGTCATACAGAAAAAAAGCGAGACCGATCGAGGCGAAAATCAACGCGCATTTGGCGGCGATTAAGGCGAACGGGAGCGGAGGAGAAAGAGCGGAAAATCATATTTAAAAAACAAAAAACGCCTAACGCGGAGAGATTTAAAAACCGCATTAAAAAACGAAAAATGTTTTTCGCCGTATACCGAATTTGACTATAAAAATAAAGGAGAGGAAATTATGCTTTATAATAACGGATATATTGTTAAAGATTTAATTGATAACGAAGACTTATCAGGTAGTTTTTATAGGGGTTTGGAGAGTTACCACAGCTGGCCGTTAGAAAAAGAGGATGATCCCGTTTCTAAAGAATTAACGAAGTCGGCGCAAAATTCTTTTGATGAAAATGATTACGTTGAAATTATGCTGGATGTTAAACTATTAAGAAGATATGTAAATCATTGCGAAAAATTGGGAATAAGTGTAATCATCATGAAAATTATGTCAAGCAAAGATGATTTTATTGCGGATGAAGATTTGGACGAAACGGAAGTATTAGGATATGATTGTATGGCGGGAGACAGCGTATCATATTTGCTCGAAGTACACGCGGAAAACAGCAATGAATTTGAGTCGTATGAAAGCGTAAAAGTCAAGCTTAATAGAAA
>JAISNN010000074.1 GCA_031276195.1 Clostridiales bacterium | reverse complement strand
CCCTGCGGTCTGTTTTGATAACCGCCCTGACCTTGATAATTTTGATTTTGTCCTTGCTGTCCGCTTCTCCAACCGGAACTGCTGTATGAGGTCGTCATTCCCGCCTCTGCCTGCGCTCTTTTGACGGGATCCGTTTCTCTTTGCGGCGCGGGACGCGGCGTTTGCTTAGACCTGATTTCGGATTTAACCTCTTCCGCCGCTTTTTCCGAGATTGCCGCTGCGTCTTCCTCCGCCGTTTTGGACGGAACGCCGCCTTGTTCTCCCAATTCCTGCGAATCAAAAAACTCGTCGACCTTTTTCTTTATGTCGACTTTCGCTTTCGCGGATTTTTCGGCTTTTTGAATTTTCGCCGAAGAAGAATCGGGCTTGACAGCGCTTTCCTCCGCGGTTTTTTCGGGCTTTTTCTCCTCGGGGGGCGCGGCAAGGGCAATTTCTTGCCCGGCGGTTTTTTCCGTTTTTTCGGGTGATTCGCCGGCTTTCGCGTCGATTTTCACGGCGGCGGTTTTTTCCGCTTCGGCTTCGAGTCTTGCCTTTTCGGCTTCTACAATTTTAGCCACCTCCGCTCTGCGCTCGCGAACGAGGGCGGCGGTTTCGTCCAGACCGGATTTTGCGATACGGATTCTGTGGCTGAGATTGTTTAGTTTTGACGCTTCGTAAGACTTCAATTCCCTGATATGCTCCAAAGCGTCTGTTTTTTTTGCGGCGTCACTCATACTGTTTTTGACCTCTTATTATTTGGCTGTTTTATGATTTTTAAGTATTTTTTTATGCTTTATTTATATGTCTTTAATTGTGTTTTCCGTGTGTTTTTTTGCTCGTTTTTATGGATTTTTTTGCTTGTTTTCCTATGCTTTTCGTGCGTTTTTCGTATGCTTTTTCGCCCGTTTTTATGTGATTTTTAAGCGTTTTTTTCGTGTATTTTTGCCTATTTTTAAGCATTTTCGGGCTTGTTTTTCTATGTTTTTTGCCCGTTTTCATGTGATTTTTAAGCGTTTTTTTAAGCGTTTTTCTATGATTTTTAGGCATTTTTTGAGTGTTTTTCGTATGATTTTCAGACGTTTTTTGCCCGTTTTTCTATGGTTTTTAGATGTTTTTCGGGCGTTTTTTGCCCGTTTTTCAAGCGTTTTTCTATGATTTTTAGACGTTTTTCCGGCATTTTTATGCCCATTTTTTGTGTTTTTTAAGCGTTTTTCGAGTGTTTTTCAAGCGTTTTTCTATGGTTTTTAGGGGTTTTTTCTATACTTTTTAATAGCGTTTTTATGCCCGTTTTTGTAGACTTTTTAAGGGTTTTTTGAGTGTTTTTTTGCCCGTTTTTTTGTTGGGTTTCAGATATTTTTATCAATATTTTTATCAACTTTCGCTTTCGCCGTCAAGCCCTTTTGCGGTTTCCAAAATGCGCGCCGCAAGCCCTTTATCCAAAATAGACATAATTTTTACGTTCGGTTTTCTCAGCGAATCCGACAAACCGTCGATAATCAAAAGAGGGATTTTCCTATCCGCGGCAAAAAACGCCGCTTCTTTTTTCGTCTTTTCGCTCGAAGCGTTGTCCGCCAAGATCAGCGCGGGAGGGCGCTTTGACCTCGCCGTTTTGAGGCTGTCAAGTCCGTATACGACGCCGCCCGACTTGATCGCAAACCCCACGTAAGCGGCGATTTTTCTTTTTGTTTCCGTTTTATCCATATTGTTCAACGTTCCGTTTTTTCGGCACTATACCGTGAATTTGCGATCTTTTTTGTCCGTTTTTAGGGGATTTTTCTTTTTGTTTCCGCTTTATCCGTGTTGTCTGGCGTTCCGTTTTTTCGGGACTATACCGTGAATTTGCGTTCTTTCTTGTACGTTTTTGCGGCGGTTTTTCTTTTTATTTCCGCTTTATCCGTGTTGTCCGGCGTTCCGTTTTTTCGGTACTATACCGTGAATTTGCGTTCTTTCTTGTACGTTTTTAGGGGATTTTTTTTGTTTCCGCTTTATCCGTGTTGTCCGGCGTTCCGTTTTTTGGGTACTATACCGTAAATTTGCGATCTTTCTTGTCCGTTTTTAGGGGATTTTTCTTTTTGTTTCCGCTTTATCCGTGTTGTCCGGCGTTCCGATTTTTCGGCACTATACCGTGAATTTGCGATTTTTCTTGTCCGTTTTTGCGGCGGTTTTTCTTTTTGTTTCCGCTTTATCCGTGTTGTCCGGCGTTCCGTTTTTTCGGCACTATACCGTGAATTTGCGATCATTCTTGTCCATTTGTAGGGGATTTTTTTGTTTCCGCTTTATCCGTATTTTTTAGTGTTTCGGCTTTTCCGAATTCCGTTTTAACCGCTCTTTTGTGATTTTTAGTCCGTCTTTTCGTTGTTTTCTTCCGCGCGTTTTTGCTCTTCTCTTTTTAATATTTCATTTTTGTAGTCGTTCCCGATGTATTCGTAGACGTTTTCGGGAATTTCCGCGGAAAAGACTTTATTCAGCAACTTTTTTTTGATACATTTTTCGACGCAACCCACGCTGTCGCATATATACGCGCCGCGCCCGGCGGCTTTCCCCTTGAAATCAAGGCTTATAACGCCCGAATTGTTGCGGACGATTCTCAGTAAATCTCTTTTTTCTTTCATCTCCCTGCACGCTATACACATACGCAAAGGAATTTTTTTTCTTATCATTTTTGCCGCCTTATACTCTCCGCGCTTTCCGTTTCTATACTAATTAAACTTTATAATCAGTACGGTTATACGGATTAAAATTCGCCCGTTTTAACCGCTATATAACGTTAATTATATTATTCAATCTGATATATGTTATATGTTTTTCCGCGGTATTATACCGCGTTTTTGGGTATATTTTTCGGAATAGTTTTTTTAGAATTACCCTTGCGCGCCGGGTTGTTTGTAACTCGGCAGTATCAAGCCCAAATCGTCGCCCGCGACGACCTCGGGAAGTTTTCCGTCCCACGTTTCGAGATACGCGATATACTTCAAATACTCGCTTATGAGCGCGATTTTTTCCTCGTCCTGCCCGTCCATATCGATTTCATAATCCGTTTCGCCGTCCGCGTCTACCGATTCGATAATCGAAAAGCCCAGCATTCTCGCCGCTTCGACGGATTTTAGTTTCAACGCTCTCGCCGCGCCCTTCGCGGTTTCGATTTGCGCGTCCGCCTCGCCCTTCGCTTTCGCGATATCCTGCTCCGCTTTCAATTTTGCGACCTCTAAATCTTGCTCCGCCTTGATCACCGCCTGCTGTTTTTCGTATTCCGCTTTCGCGATCTCTTGCTCGGCAATCATTTTTTGCTCGACGGTCTGCTCGAACGCCGCGCTGAAAGTGATATCCGTCAAGGCGACAAGCGTAACGTCTATATGATATTGCGTTACGGACGGCTTGATCAGTTGCTCGACGGTCGCCGAAAGCGTGCTGCGTTTCAAAATTAAATCCATCGCGCTGTCCGCGGACAAAACCGCCTTTGTCCTCTCCTCGGCGATCGCCTTTATGCGGCTCGACAAGACATCCAAAGAACCGAATTGCTCGTTTATGTCGATCACCTTGTCGGCTTGAATGCGGAATTGAAGGGTCAATTTCGCGGTCATCGACTGCGCGTCCTTTGAATACACGTCGAGATCGGCTTCGATTTGCTGCGTTTTCATATCGTATATCAAATATTCGGTGCTTATAATGTTCGTCATATGTATGCCCGCCGTCTCCGTCCTCGTCGATTTTCCGAAGATCTGAACGACGGCGATTTCGCCCGTGTTGACCGTCTTTATCCCGAACGGAATAAAAATAAACAAAAGCAAGCCGACCAAAAACACGCTCGCCGCAACGGGCAATTCAAAATTTTTAGGCTTATTTTTCTTTCCGGCTTTCCAGCCTACATATTTGATTACCGCAAAAGCCGCGCTCCCCGCCATAATGAACAAAAACAAAAATCCAAGTATTCCAGCCATTTTTTTATCCGCTCCTTAATATAATTATTTTTTATGTCTTTATTGATAGATATTATATGATTCCGCCCTTTTACACCGCGTTTTTTTATGACGCACGCTATACCGCGTAATATAATATGTATTACATCGTTTTTTGCAGTTCTGTACCGCATTTTTTATAACGTACGCTATACCGTACATACTAATATATGTTATACCGTTTTTTGCGGTTCTGTACCGCGTTTTTTTAAAATAAAAACAATCTAACATACGTTATATACTTTACGCCGCTTTTTATTCCCGCTTATTCCTCTTTTATTCCGTCCGTATCCGTTATATCGGACACCGCGGCGGCGTCCGCCAAACTGCTCTCCATATACGACGAATATGACTTGACGTCTATTTTGACGTTCGTCAATTTTGCCGCAAGACGCACGTTTTGACCGCTCTTGCCGATCGCAAGCGAAAGTTTGTCGTCCGCTACGACAGCCTTAGCCGTTCTCGCCTCCTCGTCAACCTTGACAAACTCGGGTTTCGCGGGGCTTAACGCGCGCGCGACGAATTCGTCCAGCTTTTCGCTCCACAAAATGATATCGATTTTTTCACCGCCTAATTCGTCCACGATCGCGTTTATGCGCGTACCCTTGTTTCCGATGCAAGAACCAACCGCGTCGATATTGATATCCTCGGAATATACCGCCATTTTTGTCCTGTACCCCGGTTCTCTGACGATCGCCTTGATCGAAACCAATCCCGCGCCGATCTCGGGGACTTCTAACTCGAAAAGCCGCCTGACAAAACCCGCGGACGCTCTCGAAACAATGACCTGCGTCGCCTTTCCCGCGCTTCTGATTTTTTTGACGTATACCTTGATCATATCGTTGACGTTGAACTTTTCGCCCGCGATTTGGTCGGACGCCATAAGCACGCCCTCCATTTGAGTGTTGCTCATCTCGACGTAATAGGTGTCGTTTTCCTTGCGTCTGACCGTCGCGGTGAGGATTTCACCCTCGCGGTCGTTCATTTCGCTCAAAACCATCTCTTTTTTGAGGTCGTTCAACCTCTGCATAATGACTTGCTTCGCGGTCTGCGCGGCGATTCTGGTCAGATCTTTCGTGGAAATTTCCTCCGTTATGATGCTCCCGACTTTATAGGAAGGGTCAATTTCACGCGCCTCTTCAAGGAGAATTTGTTTGTCCTTTTCGGTGATTTCCTCGACGACCTCGCGGTATGCGTAAACTCTGATCGTCGCCCTTTCGGGGTTTAGACGAACGGCGATTCCGCGGCTTTCGCCGTATTCTTTTTTGTAGGCGGAGACAAGACCGGTCTCGATCGCTTCGATCAAAGCCTCTTTATTTATCCTTCTTTCTTTTTCCAAGTTGTCGAGGGCTTGAAAAAATTCCTTGCTGACCATAAGTATATCCTCTTTATTTTATTTTATTTTTTTCGGCGTTTGTTTTTATTTTTTTTTGAATCCGGATTGTTTCGTTCCGCTTAGTCGTTTTCTATTTTGAATTCTATACTATAATTTCGGTCGTTTTGAGTTTGATATTTATTTAGTATCGATTTTGACCGGACGTTTTTTTGCGTGAAATTCCGTATCGCGTTTGGTCGTTTTTTAGCGCGAACGGTGAAATATGCGGAAAAACTCGCAAAACCGCCGCCTTTTGCGCCGTTAAAGACGCATTCAAACCTTACTCAAACATTGTTTTATACCGCAAAGACGCATTTAAACGCTATTCAAACCTTATATACGGCTTGATTTTCGATATATTCTTCCGCCCGATGACGACGGGTTCGCCGCCTTCCGGAATAACCGTAACCGCCCCCTCGTCAAAACTCTTCAAAACTCCGACCACTCTCTTTTTGCCGCAAACGGAGTTGAACACCGCAACCTCAACCTCGCTCCCCGTCGCGCGTTCGTAATCGCGCGCGGTCTTTAAAGGACGGTCGATGCCGTAGGACGAAACGTTCAAAATGTACGGCGCGCCGCCCGTAGGGTCAAACTCGTCCAACGGCGCGTCGATCGCGTTGTGAACCCTCTCGCAGTCGTCCAGCGTTACCGCGCGTTCGCGGCCGATATAAACCGTGAGATTCAGTTCGCCGAATTTCTTTGAATAGGCGACCTCCAAAACCTCGTATCCCAAAGGGACGGCGATGCTTTCTATGAATTCTTTGACCGCCTCCGCGCTCTTTCCCATACCTTTTTATGCTCCCGAACACAATTTTATCTATACGTTTCCACGACATCCCTAAACATACGCTTAGGAGCGGGTTTATCCGCTCCTAAGTGAAAGTTTCATATCGTGCTTATATTATATCACAATAAAATCTAATTATCAATACTTTTTAACCGCTTTTTTCAAAAAATTTTCAAAAAAAGTGAAAATCGTACAATAAAATCGGAAATCGCGGCGTGAAATTTAAAATCATACGGCAAAATTCAAAATCATAGCGCAAAATTCAAAATCATACGGCAAAATTCAAAATCATACGGCAAAATTCAAAATCATACGGCAAAATTCAAAATCATAACGCAAAATTCAAAATCATACGGCAAAATTCAAAATCATAACGCAAAATTCAAAATCGCGACGCAAAACCGTTTTTTATGCCCGTTTAAACTTTTTAATTAAACAAAACGCCCTATATATATTTTTTACCGTCATCATTTTGCGTCGTCGGGACTCGAATCATCCGTGATTTCGTTGATTATGCTTTGGTATTCATCGTCGGATATCTCGCTCGGAATAGTCCTTTCGGAATTTTCTAAAATGCCGTCATTCGCGTTACGGTTTGAATTATCGCCCGTATTGCTCCGTACGTTGTTAATAATGCCGCTTGCTTCCGCGCTTTCCGAAAGGCTTTTTGAACGGGGATTGTCACCCCGATCACTTTGCGCGTTATCTTTTATTCCGTTTTGTACGTTTGGGTATACGCCGCCGATTGCCTCGTTTATAAATTCCTCATACTCCCCGTCCGGAATGTCTAATACCGCGTCGAAAACTACCGCGCCCGTATCCGCGCCGTTGTAATTTTTACCGGAAATCCCGTAATCTTTCGTTCCCGAAACGGACGTGCCGTCATAACTATTTTCGATATTCTTATACCCTTCTCTCTCCGGAACTACCGCGCCGTTGTAATGTTCGCCGAAAATCCCGTAGCCTTTCGTTCCCGGAACCGCCGCGCCTCGAACGTCCGCAACCGCCGCGCCGCTATTGCACCGCGCCGCCTTGCCCGGTTTGCCGGAAATCATCCCCAACTTCCCTTTTTTATACAGAAATAAAACCGCCGCGATCGCGCAAAGAAGCGCGGCAAGCGTTATATACGGAAAGAAATTGTACCCTTTGACCAGCGCGACGCGCCCCAAATGCCCGCTCTCAACGATTATATATCCGTCTTGAACATACGTCTTTACGTCAGCGTAACGCCCGTCCGCGGCGTATACGACCGCCCTCAAATTTTTTACGTCCAAATCCCCCGTCAAGGGTATGCGGATATAATATTTCGCGCCTGCAATCACTCTCCCGCTATCCGAAAAAATTTCCGCGTCAAAGGCGTAATACACCTTCGCGCTGCCGATATATTTTTTTATTTCATCGCCGATCTTTGAATAATCGGTCAAAAATTCTATCGAAAGACTGCTGTCTGACGGAAATAAACCGTCCGTAAAAACGGTTATCCCCTCCGCGGAAACCGTATTGATCGAAATGTTTCCGTATAACTTCGGATACGACAATTCATACATATGCGCGTTTTGCCCCGAAATGACCGCTCCGCCGAGCCTTACGGGTATGTTAATCCCGGCGGAAACACCCTCGAATACCGCCGTCAATACGCCGCCAAGCGTCAATTCGTCCCCGAAAACCGCGCCCGAAAGATAGGGCTCGCCCACGATGACCGCCGCGTCCGTCCCGTCGAAAAGTTTGTCCGCAATCGCCGCGCCCTCGATTGTCAGCGTCCTTTTGTTTAGTTTCAAATAGTTTCCGACGAAGGTCAAGGCGTAGTTTTTCGCCTCGGCATAGGGCGTCGCCGTCTGTATTTCCGTCGTCAAGGCGTATTCGGCGCGTAAATTTAAAAGCGCGTCCGCGCCATCGCCCGCGGCAAAACCCTCGAATACGTATTCAAAATCGAGATCGTTCCCGTAGGTTCCCTCGACCGGATTTTTTATCGATATCGTCAAAGACGCTTTCACGACGGTCAAACGCCCGGCGGTAACTATGAAATAATAGTTCTCCGCGAACAGTCCGTCCGCGAAAAAGGCGTAAACTCCTACGTCGGGCGTTCCGGAAATTACGCCGTCAACGCCCTCTATCCTAATCGTCATACCGCCGAAATCGATCGCCTCGCAACCCTGATTGTATTGAAAACCGGACGCCGTGTACGCGGGTGCAATCACGCTCCCGTATACTATCGAAAGATCCGAAAAGGCAAAATTTATCGGCGACTTTTCCACGGTCAAGCGTCCGGGCGTATAACTTATTATGTAGTTGTCGTTGACTCCGCCGTAGGGCGCGGCGATATATTCCCCCGCGTTCAAGGGCGAAGTCAAAGGAACCGTCATCTCTATGTCGGCGGCGGCGAATACGTTCATCTTTAACGCCGAAATATCATGCCCCGTCTCGTTCGGCGCGAGATTTATATACGAAAATTTGTAGGACGGACGACCGCCGTAAACCGCCGTAACGTCCTCCGCTAAAATCGTCAATTCACGCCTCTTGATCTCGAAACGTTCGTCCGCGTTGGTAATATCGACGGTATAACAGCAGCCTACGTCCGCGCCGCCGCCCTCGATCATATAGCCCGTGTATGAGTACCGCGCCGCCCCCTCGCCCTCCGCTCTGAAAAGTTTTATCGCGTCGCCGTAGCAAAGTCCGTCGGAATACGCGGTCAAAAGCGGCTCGGCTTCGCCGTAAATTTTGCACTGTCCTACGTCGATCGACGCGTTTATGCGTTTTTTGTTTACCTTTATTTCGCCCCCGACGTTGACGACGGTGTAATTGTCCGCCCGGCCGCCCGAAAGCGTAACCATGTGCGTACCCGCCAAAAGACGCGAACCGTCAAGCGACGGCGGCGTCGTTAAAACCTCCGCCCCCTCCCCGAAAGCGAAATTTGAAAAGGTAAAAGAAAAGACGGGCGGCGTTCCGTATTCCGTTTCGGCATAACCGAAAGAGACAAAAAGTTCCCTTTTTATGACCGTCAAGACGCATTCCTCGAAAGTTATGTCATAGTTTTTCGCGGAAAGCCCGAAAGGACGCAAAACATATTCGCCCGCTTGCAGTCTCTCGTCATCCGAAAGCGGTCTGAATATTCCGTTTTCGAGTATCTCGACAAAAAGTTCGCCCGACAACATCAAGTTTTCGTCCGAAACGGACATTCCGAAATATTTTCCGTCCGTTACCGCGTCGCCGTAGACCGATTTCGCCGCGCCCTTGGTATACAGCATCGTCTCACCGTCGATTCCGCCGTAATAAACGGTCAATTCCGCTTTGGATATCTTTGCCGCGTAGATTCTGAATTCCGCCGGAATGTCGTAAAATTCCGCGCCCGCGCCCCCGAATTTTACGTTTTTCAAAATTATACACTGCCCCTCCGTGTCCGCGTCGGGATAGCCGAAAGACGCCGAAATCGGATCGCCGCCCGTGAAATCGTTTTCGATATAGATCGCGTCGCCTTGAAAATAGGGATTTTTAATAAACAGTCCGTTCTCCCCGAACGTCAAATGCGAAAGATCGAGAACGGTCGTCCCGTCGTATACCTTCGCCGCCGAAATTCCGTCCAAAACGACGCGCCTCATCTCTTTTTCAAATTCGACGGAAAGAACCGACCGTTCGTATATCGCGTCCGTCGTGAACGAAATTTCATACTCTCCGCCCGCGCTTATTGCATCGCCGTTGAACTCCGCTTTTTTGATCGTATAATACGCGTCCGCTTTGACGGATACCATGATTTTTTCGCCGAAAACCGCCTTAAAATTTTTGTCGGCTATCACGCCGTTCACTCTGATTTCACCGCTGCCGATCTTCGAAAGAACCACCGCGGGTTTCGGAATTTGAAAGGTGAATATCGGAAAGCCGCCGTTTTCCTCATAGCCCGCGAGGTCGGAACGGAATATGTCCGCGCCCGCGGCAAGGTTTAGAACGGTCAAAAATTCCGCGCTTTTAAACGCGTCCTCCGTATACGCCGCGCAGTCCGAAATAACCGCTCCGCCGTCCCCGAACGCGCCCGCCGCAAAAATATCGGGCAGGTCGATAAAGTATGACTTCGACAGCGCGCAATCCCCGTCGGCTATGCCCGCAAGCAAACCCGCCGCTCCGTTTCCGGGCGCGTCGATTCCCTCCACAAACGGCTTCAAAATAATTTCCGCATAGTTTACGCAACCCTCTATACGCGACGAAACCGCGCGCCCCGCTATGCCGCCCGCGGCGTATTCGCTGAGATACGAGATGTCTATGAGAGCGTTGTTATAGCAATTTATGATTGAGGAATTTTCGGCGCAGGCGGCGATCCCCCCGACGGTGCCGTCCTCTTTTTTGATCAAACCCTTGACGGCGCAATTTTCAACCGTCGAGTTTTCCAGACGCGCAGTGATTCCTCCGAAATTTCCCGTGTTGCTGTCGTTTATGTAGCGGACGTTCACCGCGGTGTTTTTGACAGTCGAATTTTTTATGACGTTCGCGAGAATGCCGCGCGGCGCGTTGCTTCCGTCGATGATCTCGGCGTCGATAAATAGGTTTTTAACCGCGCCGCCGTCCAAAACAAAAAACAAAGGCGCGGAAACGTAAATACGGTTTTCACCGCCATCGAAAATTCCCGAAAAAGGTCTGTCCGCGCGCCCGATCACCGCCGAAAATGCGGTAAAATCGATATCGTCCGTCAAAAAAACCGTCTTTCCGGCGAACGTGTCGCCGCCGCTTACAAGTTCCGCGAACGCCGACAAACCGTTCGCATCGTCTATATAATATGTATCCGCGCCGGGCGAAAAGTTTTCGTTTGCGTAGTTTCCGTTTGTATCGCGCGCGCCGCTCCCGTTCGTATTGTCCGCGCCGCTTCCGCTTTCGTAGCCGCCGTTCGCGTAACTTTTGTTTTTGTAGGTTCCGCTTGCGTAGCCGTTATTAGAATAATTTCCGTTTGTGTAATTCCCGTCCCTATGTCCGCCGTTCGTATACGCCGCAAAATAATCCCCCTTCATACCCGCGCAAAAACTCTCCGCCGTTCCCGTGAAAACCACCGCAAAAAATAAAAAAACGCAGATAAAAAACACCCTTTTTGACGCTTTCATTATATACCTCCGATTAAGAAATTCCAAAGTATAACCATAATATCAAGAGGTATGACAAAATGTCAAAAAGGTTTTTTTCCGAAAAGGTTTTATTTTGTAGTGTTTTGAATAAAATTAAGGATTTTAGCGGATATATTCACATATGAGAAACGTAAAATTCGCAAGAGAAAAATCAAACCGCAAATCCGTATCTTAACATTACGAATTATAGATTTTAAAAAGTCCGCATCTTAATAGTACGAATAAAATGTCCGCAAACACCGCCATTACCGCTCTAAACGTTTCAAGCGTCCGAAAAAACACCCGCTCTTTCGCCGCAATCCCGCGATATAGTGCCTAATATCCGCATTGACGCTTTCCACGTTGTGCGTGTCTCTTTTGTCGCGTATATTGCGTATATGTTTCCCTTGAAAATCCACGTCAAGGTACGTCGGATTCCCGTCGGTCGCGTAACTATCCGCCGGCATTACGCCGTCCGCTATCCTCTGCATTTGCTCCGCCGTCCTGCTTTTGTCAACATTGTACCCTAAAATTTGCCGCGGAAATCGGCTTATCATTGTGATTAAATAGGCGTTTATTCCCTTCTCAACGCCTTTTCGGCTCTTAATAAACCAAAATATCTCGTCAAACTCAAAAACATCGTATCGCGTCGCTTCACTTATCCACACCGCTTCGGTTTTTTTTTATCCAATTATACACATTGCTTCCGCTCATTCCGTGAATTTTTCCAACGCCTCTCCCGCTTACGCCCGCATAAAATTCCTTGATCGCCAACCCGCGTACCTCTTCCGGGTACGCGCGCCGCTTCGGCTCAAGCGTGTATGTGCAACCGCATTCCTTGCACCTGCATCTCTGCGTTCCCGAACGGTTGAACCCGAAATTATTCTGCCCCTCAGTCTTTCCGCATTTGGGACAAATCTTATTTTCTTCAATCTTTATATTTCCCATATTTCTATTATATCTTATTTTTCACCATCATATCAACGCTATTTGAATACACCTCCGATATTCTAATTCGATATCATTTTCCGTGATTGCGTACGGCGAATTCAAATGTTTTAAATTCAATACACTTTCCCATACTTTCTCCGAAGTTGTCCGCAAGCCCCCTCGATGTCCGCGCCCATAATTCGGCGCGTCGTCGCGGAAATCCCCGCGTTTTGAAGAATGCCCAAAAATTCCTTTACGGCAACTCCCGAAGCCGCCTTTAATTTCGTCTCATCCACCGCGTTCAACCTGATCAAATTCACATGACAAGGAATGCCCTTCAAAAGACGGCAAAGCGCAAGCGCGTTTTCCCTCCCGTCGTTCACGCCGCCGATCATCGAATACTCGAAAATCAGCCGCCGCCCCGTCGCGTCAAAATATTTCATCGCCGCCGACATAACGCTCTTTATGTTATATTTTTTGTTGATCGGCATAAGCGCGCTTCTGATTTCGTCGTTCGGAGCATGCAGAGATACGGTCAAATTGAATTGAAAACCTAACTTTGCGATGTCCTCGATTTTGTCCGAAAGCCCCGACGTCGACAGCGAAATATTCCTGCCGCTTATGTTTAAGGTGTACGGCGCGGAAATAAGTCTCAAAAATTTTACGACGTTTTCATAATTGTCCAGCGGTTCGCCGCTCCCCATTAAGACGACGTTTGTAACCGAACGCGAATTTCCGCCTTTCTCTTTTTGGGATGATTTTTTTTTAAGAGGACTTTTTTCAAAGGGGCGGATCTCAGAATTATCATTGCCGGCGGCGTCAAAGGCATCAACGGCGCCAACGCCGGCGGCGGCATATTTCGGCATTCTAAAAGATGTCAAATGTGATTTTCCGCCGTCCTTGTCATTCGATAGGATTTCTAAATTGTCCTTATTTACAACGACGACTTGCCCCAACATTTCGGCGGCGGTCAAATTCCGTTTCAGCCCGTCCAACCCCGACGCGCAAAAAGCGCAGCGCATTCTGCAACCGATTTGAGTGGAAATACAGAGGGTTTTTCCGTGCCTATAACTCATCAAAACTCCCTCGATCAGTTCGCCGTCCGAAAGCCGAAAAAGATATTTCACCGTCCCGTCCGCAGATGTGAATTTTTTTTCTATTTCGACGGGAACGTCCAAAAAACTTTCGCCGAGACGCTCCTTTAAGAGCGACGGTACGTTGCTCATTTCGCCGATTTTTTTTCCGGCAAAGAGTCCGTCCGTGATTTGTTTGGCGCGGAAAGCCGGCTCTCCGAAGGACAGCATAAGCGATTTCATTTCTTTGTCGTCAAATTCCAGCAAACTTTTTTTCATTTTTTATCTCCGCTTTTTCGGCGCATAATATATAAACAGATTAAGTATTCTATATACATAGAATACTACGAGAATCATCAAAAAACCATCTTCATTTCGAGATTTAGCGTAAAATAAACGGGTTTACGCATAACTATTTTCGCATTTTTTGCAATGTCGCATAATATATAAACAGATTATATATTCTATGTATATAGAATACTATGAGAGTTATTAAAAAACTACCTTTATTTCAAGATTTGAGGTAAAACAAACGGGTTTAGGCATAATTATACGCGGCTTTTTCGCATAGTATATAAACGTTAGGTACTCTATATATGCGGAACGCTACGACAAACTTTCGACCGCGATCTTGTGTCCGCGCAAATAATCCGTGTCTTTCATACGTTTTCCGTTCGGAAACTGCAATTCGGAAAGCCTGACCGCTCCGCCGCCCGCCGCCGCGATCAAACCGTTTTTTACGTCGGCGCGGATTATATCGCCCGCCTTATACCCGTTTATTTTTCGCGGCAAAGTTGCTTCGTCCGCATTTAAAATCGAATTTATCCCGTCCGTTTTTATTGCCTCCGCCCTATAAATCTTCACGTTTTCACCGCCGATTAAGGTATACGCCGTCGGCGAAGGATTCATTCCGCGCACAAAATTGACGATTTCGGATGGAGTTTTTTCAAAAGAAATTTTCGCGTCTTCCTTTTTTATCGTCTTAAAATACGTCGCGAAAGCCTCGTTTTGCGGATAAAAAACCGCCGTACCGTCTTCGATTTTTTTTATTCCCTCGATCAAGGCTTCCGCGCCCAAAACGGAAAGACGCGAAAAAAGTTCGCCCGCCGTCTCGTCCGCGCCGATTTCAAGGCTTTTTTGCAGGAGAATGCCGCCGCTGTCAAGGGAAAGAGCCGTCTTCATAATCGTGATTCCCGTAACGGTTTCACCGTTTATAACCGCCCATTGAATGGGAGCCGCGCCGCGGTATTTCGGGAGCAGCGACGCGTGAACGTTCAAAATTCCGAACCTCGGAACGTCGATAATTTCTTGCGTCAAAATCTGCCCGTAAGCCGCCGTAACGATCAAATCGGGCGCGATTTCCTTTAAATCACACACGCCTTCGAAGCGTATTTTTTGATATTGCAGCACACGAATCCCAACGGATAAAGCGAATTCTTTGACGGGCGAAAAACTAAAAGTTCCCCCTCTGCCTCTCGGCTTGTCGGGTTGAGTAACTACCGCGGAAATATCGTATCCGCAATCGATCAAAGCCTTTAAAGACGGAAGGGCGAATTCGGGCGTACCCATAAAAACTATTTTCATACCTTACAATTTCCTTAACGTCAAACGCAAAAAACTAAAAAAATTTTTCACGTTATTTCTAATCGACATTTCGTATTTTTTATAGATATTCTGCTATTGCCTATAACAAAAAAAATAAATTTTTATACCGGCATTCCGTTATCGTTTATACCGGAAAAATGAAACTTTTATCTTATTTATAATCAATAATATTTCGTCATTTCCGGCGAAAAAAGCAAACGTTTATATCGGTTTTCCCAACATTTTTAATTCCACGCGGGCGGTTTATCTAATCAATGTTCCCTTGTTCCTTTACGCGGTCTATAAAAAGTATGCCGTCCATATGGTCGATTTCGTGGCAAAAAGCGCGCGCAAGCATACCTTCGCCCGTGTATTCCGCGACGCCCCCATCTCGCGTGTTCGTCCTGACCGTAACCTTGTTCGGTCTTTTTGTCTTTTGGTAGTTTTTCGGAATACTAAGACACCCCTCGTCGACGATCGCTTCACCCTCCGCCGAAATGACGACGGGATTTATAAGTTCATACAACTTCTCCGTCTCCGCGTCCACGACAACCGCGACCCTCCTCAAAATCCCGACTTGCGCCGCGGCAAGCCCCAACCCGTCCGCTTTTTTCAAGGTTTCGTGAAGGTCGTCCAAAAGGTCGCTTAGTTTGACGTTGTATTCCTTGACGGGCTTGCTGACCCGTCTGAGCGACGCCTCGTTTTCGTCGATAATTAAAATTTTTCTGATCGCCATTTTTTCGTTTTGCTCCGTTTCGATTTTGTATTTTTTTGAATTCACGCTATCTTTTCTATACGCGCCGATTCGCGCCGTTTTTCGTTTTGCATAGTATTCTAATTTTCGTTTTTTCATTTTGCATAGTATTCTATTTTTTGTGCGAACGCCGTCTGTCTTTGTTTTTTATACAATTTTTATACAAAATTCAAATTTTAAGGACATTTTTTACGCTTCGTATTCGGTTTTGCATAGTATTCTGATTTTCGCTTTTTCGTTTCGCATAGTATTCTATTTTTTGTAAATATATATCTTTCAACGCTCGCCCGTTTTGATTCTGTTTAATATTTCGATTTTCCTTTGATCGACCGAGTCGCAGCATACCGCGCTTATGCGGTCGATATCGATAAACGCCTCTCCGTCCGGTTCGCCGTGTTCCCCCACCAACGCCACATGTACCGTGTCGTCTTCCGCCTCGTTTATATACCCGACGCAATCCTCGCAACCGCTGTCGTTCAATTCAATCGCGCATATTTTTTCATTTTCGATCGCGAAACGCAACAAAGCGTACACTACGTCGTCGTCGTTTTCGATTTTTTGATATCTTTTCTGCTCGTTGTACATAAAAAGCCTTCTGACGTCCAGCAAATATTCCGTCCTGATTTCGACGTTAAAAACATTGTCGATCGGAACGCACATAAGCCCGTCCGCCGTTCCGTAAGGATCGATCCTTTCAAACAGAAAAAACGTATCGTCCAAATCCAAAACGTACCCGACGGAAAATTTATGCGGATCGCCGTCGTTCGTATAAATTCCGCAAAGTTCATTGTTTACCGCTAATCCCTTTAAAATAGTTTCCATACCGTAACTCCTTACGCTCGATGTTCGTTTAAAATTTTTAATAACGCTTTCTATGTTTGCCGCTTGTTTTTATTTTTGCGCGGCGTTCCGTTCTTTCGTTTCTTCGTTTTGCATAGTATTCCGCTTTTTCCGTAAACGACCGTTCGCGCTTGATTTTTTATAGTTTTTTACCGCCGTTTTAATTATTTGTAGTATTCTGTTTTTTTTGCGCGGATACCGCTTTCTTAATTTTTCATATACAAAATATAGTTTTTGCGGATGTTTTTTTGATTTTGCATAGTATTCTACGTATGTAGAATACTCTATTTTTTATATATAGAATACTCTATTTTTTAGGTTTTAAGTCAAACTCTGCGGATTAATTTCGGTAAAAACGACCGTGTCCTTTTCGTGTCCGCCGTCCGATAATCTATATATTTCCGATATAATCCTATCGGCGTTCCCGTCGTTTTTTATCCTCATAAGGATTTGATAGCGAAAGCGGTTTTGAATCCTCGCGACGGGCGAACGCATCGCCGCGAGATATACGAAACTTCCGCTTTCCGCCTCTCCGCTCCTCGAAAATTCCTTAATCGCGTTATAGATTTTTCTGACGGTTTTCATAGCCGGCTCGTCCGCGTCCCCCGTAACCAAAACCCTCACGATCACCGTAAAGGGCGGATATTTCGTCACCTCGCGGCTGTTGATTTCCTTTTCATAAAACGCCTTGTAGTCGTACCGCGCCGCGATTTTAAAAACGTAATGAGAGGGCGCGTAGGTCTGCAAAATCACCTCGCCGCTCTTTTTTTCGCGCCCCGCCCGCCCGGCGACCTGCGTCATAAGCTGAAAGGTGCGTTCGTTGCTCCGATAGTCGGAAAAATAAAGACTCATATCGGCGTCCAAAATCCCCACCAGCGTTACGTCCGAAAAATCATGCCCTTTCGCGATCATCTGCGTGCCGACCAATATGTCCGCTTCCTTACGATAAAACGCGCTCAAAATCTTGTCGTGTCCGTCCTTTTCTCTCGTCGTGTCATTGTCCATTCTGAGTATGCGCGCCTTCGGAAAAAGTTTTTTCAATTCCTGAACGACCTTTTCGGTTCCCGTTTTTCCGTATCGGAGGTTTTTACTCTTGCATTCGGGACATTCGTCTATCATATAAAATTTTTTTCCGCAATAGTGGCATTTCAAAAGATCGTCGCCGCTGTGATAGGTCAATGATATGTCGCAGTCCGAACACTTCGCTACGTATCCGCAGGCGCGGCACATAACGAACGAAGAATAGCCCCGCCGGTTGAGATATATCATAGCCTGATTGCCCGCTTTCAGCGTCGCGGCAAGCGCGTCCTCCGTCCTCCTCGAAAAAAGACCGGCGTTTCCGTTCCTCAACTCTGCGCACATATCCACGATTTCAATTTTCGGAAGGCATTTCGCATTCACTCTGTTCGGCATAGAGAGCAGTTGATAACCGCCCTTCGTCATTTTATAATATGTGTCGACGGATGGCGTCGCGCTCCCGAGAACAAGCGCGGCGGAATTTTTTTCGGCGCGGAACGCCGCGACTTCCTTAGCGTCGTAACGCGGATTGCTCTCGCTCATATAACTTCCGTCGTGTTCTTCGTCGATAATTATGACGCCGATATTTTCAAGGGGCGCAAAGATCGCCGACCTTGCGCCGATGACTATACTCGCCTCCTTGTTTAAAATCCGCATCCATTCGTCGAAACGTTCGCCGGCGGAAAGTCCGCTGTGAATAATCGCCACGTCGTCAAAAAAACGCCCCTTAAAAAGTTTGTAAAATTGAGCGGTCAATGAAATTTCCGGGACGAGCATAACGGCGGTTTTGCCTTGCTTGACCGTGTCTTCTATGACGCGCATATAGACTTCGGTCTTGCCGCTGCCCGTTACGCCGTGGAGCAAAAAACGTCCGCCGCGTTGCTCCGCGTTTTCCGCCGTCGTGTGGTCTTGTTTGGTTTTTGTATTTTCGGGTTTGTTTTGTACGGCGGTAATTTCGGTATTTTTATTATCGCATCGGTTAGAATCGGTTTTTGCATTCACGGCTTCGCTTTGCTCCGCGCTTTCCGCAATTCCGTATTGCGTTATATCTTTTGTAATTCCGCATTGTTTCGCGTTCGTTTTCGCATTCACGGCTTCGCTTTGCTCCGCGCTTTCCGCAATTCCGTATTGCGTTGTATCTTTCGCAATTCCGCATTGTTCCGCGTTCGTTTTCGCATTCACGGCTTCGCTTTGCTCCGCGGCTTTACGTCCGATCGCGCTCATAATTTCGCCGACGCAATACCTCTGATCCGCCGTCAATTCAACCCCGCCGCTCTCTATCGCGCCGAGCGCGGGAACCCTGCGGACGGGACGCGCCGAAACGGTCAAAAGTCCCTTTTTGATCAGCGTATTGACCGTACTCCCGTACAGCGCGGTCAGGTTTGAAAGGTAATCACCCCCGCTTTCCAGCGCGTCGATAAGTTCTATTTGCCTGCTTTGAGATTTTCTCACGCTTGCGATAATTTCGTCGTATTTCATCTCGGGATTAAGCGTAACAAACTTCCTTTTTAATTCCCCGACCTTTCCGTCGCGCATATTCGGCGGCAAAAAAAGATGCAATACGTCTATCCGCCTGAGATTGTACCTCGCGGTCATATAGTCCATAAGAGAGAGCATTTCGCGGCTTATTATGCCGTCGTCCAAGACCGCTTCGACCGCCTTTAACCGCCCTTCGTAGTCGGACTTTTCCTTGACGTTTATAACGTAACCTTGCATTTTTCGATTCAAAAACGGCACGACGACGCGGCTCCCGACGCTTATCGCGCCGTCCGCGGTGTAGTCGAAAATCCGGTCGACGCCGTCGTTTGAAATGTCGATTATTATTTCAGCAATCATAATTTTTTTTAAAAAATCATAGTATTCTATATCTTTATATTTTATATCGGCGTCGAACCCGCGCATTTTTTTTGAAATATTTTAAAAATCAGAGTATTCCGTTTTGGCGCGTTTTAAAAATTAGAGTATTCTATTTTTTTATGTTTTTGCGGTTTATTGAATTTAGAGTATTCCGCTTTTTGTATTTTTTGCGGTTTACCGCAAATCGGAGTATTCCGCTTTTTGCAAATTGAACCAATTAAACTTTTAATACGTACGGCGTACGGATTAAAATCCGCCGTCGTTTTTTTTGCGGCGGATGACTATGAAACCGCCCGTTTAATGCCGTCATAGAGGTAAACACTTGCAAAATACAAGCGTTTCGCCGCCGTACGTTTGATTTAAAAGTTTGAGAGTGTTGACAAATGGATATATTTATGATATAATAGTATAAAATAAGTTCTCTGAGGTGCTATTATGTTAGAATGTAAAAATTGCAAGTCGGTAAAGGTGGTAAAAAGCGGAAA
>JAISNN010000064.1 GCA_031276195.1 Clostridiales bacterium | reverse complement strand
ATCGGACCGCAAGGTCCAAAAGGAGATAAAGGAGATATCGGACCGCAAGGTCCAAAAGGAGATAAAGGAGATATCGGACCGCAAGGTCCAAAAGGAGATAAAGGAGATATCGGACCGCAAGGTCCAAAAGGCGATACGGGAGGCGGACGTTCTCTTTCGATCATCCCATTCGCTTCTCATTCCGCGCCTTACATCTCTACGGATTCATCCGGCAATCCGACGAACGTCGGCGCGATTACTTTCGGCGGTTCTCCTCCCGTTATGACGATCGAGCCGAACGGAACGGTCATTTTATCGGGCGACAATCAAGACGTTTTTTCGCTGCCTTTCGCCGCCGTGATCGAAAACATATACGCGACAGTCAATACGTTCATCGCATTCACCTTTCCGTCCGGTATAACCGTTTATCCTTTTTTGCAGTTATACGCCGCCGCCCCCGAAAGCAACATATTTGTCCCGATATCGACGACGAAACTGACCGTAAAGAACGGTTACAGCGGCGCGGTGGCGGCGCGTACGCCGCGCGCGATTTCACTCGGAGGGATCAATTTGCAACTGATCGCCGGAATAAGACTTTTAATCGGCGGTCATATGGAGATACGTGGGAGCGGGGCGTTGGCGCGGAATTACTATTTTTATTTCACGGGAGGAATAGCGATAAGACCGATTTAATTCTCTTAAAAAAACTAAAAATAGGATTTTAAAAAATATTTTTTGGCATTTTAAGGTATTTTTAGAACGTTTTTTAGGTGTTTTTTAAGGCTTTTTTAAGGCTTTTTTAGGCGTTTTTTAAGGCTTTTTTAGGCGTCATAGCGGTAAACCCGGCAAAATACAAATATGCGGTCTAAATCTTATATTCCGCCAAAAAAGCCTTCGCGAATTCCTCCGTTCTGTCCTCCAAAACCGCCTTTCTTAAATCTTGCGTCAACCTCGTCAAAAAACGGATATTATGAACGGACAGCAGCCGTCCGCCGAAAATTTCGTCGGTATTGATCAAATGTCTGATGTACGCGCGCGAATAATTCTTGCACGTATAGCAGTCGCACCCCTCCTCTATCGGCGAAAAATCTTCTTTAAATTCCGCGTTCCGTACGGTCATATTGCCGTATTTCGTCATCGCCGTCCCGTTTCTCGCGACCCTCGTCGGCAGCACGCAGTCAAACATATCTATGCCGCGCAAAACTCCCTCGATTATGCAGTCCGCGCTCCCCACTCCCATAAGATACCGCGGCATATTTTTGGGCAGAAGCGGCTTTAAAACGTCGAGCATTTCATACATTTTCGGCTTGGGTTCTCCTACGGAAAGTCCGCCTACCGCAATTCCGCATTTCGCATACGGGAGGGTTTTGTCAAGACTCTCGCGCCTCAAATCCTCGAACATATTGCCCTGAACGATCGGAAACAAAATTTGCCCCTCGTTCAATTCCGCCGCCGCGCACCTTTTCAGCCAGCCGATCGTCCTGTCGAGAGCGGTTTTCGCGGTTTTTTTGTCGGCGTCGCCCGCGGTGCATTCGTCGAACGCCATCACGATATCCGAACCTAACGCCCTCTGAATTTGCATCGACAGTTCCGGAGTCAAAAAATGCCGCGAGCCGTCAAAAAACGAATCGAATAAAACGCCCTCGCCGCTTATTTTTCTGAGAGTGGAAAGCGAAAAAACCTGAAAACCGCCGCTGTCCGTCAAAATCGGGCGATCCCAATTCATAAATTTATGCAAGCCCCCCGCCCTCTCGACAATGCCGTGCCCGGGACGCAAATATAGATGGTATGTGTTGGAAAGCACGATCTGCGCCCCCGCCTCTTTCAATTCCTCGGGGGCAAGCGATTTGACCGTCGCAAGCGTCCCGACGGGCATAAAAACGGGCGTTTCTATGACGCCGCGCGGAGTGATAAAGCGACCCGCCCGCGCTCCCGTTTTTTTACATTCGTGTACAATTTCGTATTTATACATAACTTCCTTTTTGTTGCGGTATGATTAATTCCGGCGGCGTTTACGGCGTTTCCGAATAGCGATATTTGCGGCGCGCGGTCTTGCTTATGAATATTATACATAGCGTTCACGATGCCCGCGGCGTTTACGGCGTTTCCGAATAGCGATATTTGCGGCGCGCGTTCTTGCTTATGAATATTGTACATATGCGTTCACGATGTTCGCGGCGTTTACGGCGTTTCCGAATAACGGCGTTTGCGGCGCGCGGTCTTATTTCGGTGTTTATGTCTATATATTACAGTATCAGCATCGCGTCGCCGAAACTAAAAAAGCCGTACTTTTTCTCTACCGCCGTCTTGTAAAGATTCATCGTGTTTTCATAGCCCGCGAACGCCGAAACAAGCATTATGAGCGAAGACTTCGGCAGGTGAAAATTCGTGATCAGCGCGTCGGTTATTTTGAATTTATAGGGCGGATAGATAAAAATATCCGTATCCCCTCCGCCCGGTTTTACCGTATAGCCGCGTTCGCTTTTGTCTGCGGAATAAAAAACGTTTTGCCGCGTTCCGGGTTCGTTTTTATCAAGGTTTATTTCGTTTTTCCGCGGTTCTATACCGTCGTTTCCGCAGATATTTTTATCGTTTTTTTCGTCGTTATTTTCGCCGTCGTTCCGCAATTTTGCGCCGTCGTTTTTATCAAGGTTTATTTCGTTTTTCCGCGGTTCTATACCGCAATTTTCATTGTTTTTTTCGCCGTCGTTTTCACGCCTTACCGCCGCGCTTTCAAGCGTCCTGACGCTCGTCGTTCCGACCGCTATAACTCTCCTTCCCTCGCGTTTCGCCGCGTTTATAATCTCCGCGGCCTCCGTCGGAATTTCGTAATATTCGCGGTGCATTTTGTGTTCCTCCGCGTTCTCCGCGGTTACGGGGCGGAACGTTCCCAACCCTATGCGGAGCAAAACCTCGGCGACGATCACGCCCTTTTTCCTCAGCGTATCCAAAAGCCCGGACGTAAAATGCAGCCCCGCCGTCGGCGCGGCCGCCGAACCCTCCGTCTTGCAATATACCGTCTGATATCTATTCTTGTCAAGCGGCTTGCGCTTTATATAGGGCGGAAGGGGCATTTCGCCCGTTTCGTCGAGAATGTTTTCAAAAACGCCCTCGAAAAAAAATTCCAGAATCCTTATTCCTCCCTCCCCGAAGCCCTTGACCTCCGCGGAAAGTTTCTCGGAAAAACGTATGAGAGAACCGATCCGCGCGCGCCTCGCGGGGCGCATAATGACCTCGAATGTGTTATAATTCAGCCTTTTTAGGAGCAACACCTCCGCTCTCGTCGCGGCGTTCAGCGTGCCGAAAAGCCTCGCGGGCATAACCTTTGTATTGTTGACGACTAACACGTCGCCGCTCTTTAAATATTCCGTCAAATCCCGGAATATTCTATGCTCCGCCGCAAGGCTTTTTCTGTCGAATACCAAAAGTTTGGACGAATCCCGCGGCTCCGACGGGACTTGCGCAATCAATTCTTCCGGCAAATAATAATCAAAGTCGGAGGTTTTCATATATATACGGCGTTTTCCTTTTTTTTTTAATTTTACCACGCGGTTTCGTTATATATTTTTTATTCTTTTATATTATATATAACGTTATATCTTTTTTCGCGGTACTATGCCGCGGTTTCCGTTATAATTTTTCGCGGCGCTATACCGCGGTTTTTATTATGATTTTTTGCGGTACTATACCGCGGTTTTTATTATGATTTTTTATAGTGTATAAAGCGGAACGGAATTTTGAAATACCGTAAAAAATATTCTAATTTTCCGCGTCGTCGATTTTTAGTTGCGCCGCGTCCGTCTTGCCCGTATACTTCTTCCCGAGATGACGGTACGCGCCCTCCAAACAAACCCTGCCTCTGGGCGTGCGCGAAATAAATCCGAGTTGCATCAAATACGGCTCGTACACGTCCTCGACCGTGTTCGCCTCCTCGCCCGACGCCGCCGCGACGGTCTCCAAACCCACCGGTCCGCCGCCGAATTTCTCTATGATCGTCTCCAAAATACTCCTGTCCGTCGCGTCCAGCCCCAAACCGTCCACATCCATTTCGTACAACGCCTTAGACGCCAATTCCAAAGAAATTTTTTCAGCGTCCTCAACGTCGGCGTAATCCCTCACCCGTTTCAAAAGACGGTTCGCGATACGCGGAGTTCCGCGGCTTCTGCCCGCAATCTCGCCCGCCGCCGCGTCGTCTATGTCGATCGAAAGCAGGGACGCGGAACGCTTGACGATGATTTTTAATTCCGCGGGCGTATAAAGTTCCAAGCGGTATATGATCCCGAACCTGTCGCGCAAAGGAGAGGTCAACATCCCCGCCCTCGTCGTCGCGCCGATGAGCGTAAAACGCGGCAAGGGTACTCTTATGCTCCGCGCGCCCGGCCCTTTCCCGACCACGATATCCAAAACGTAGTCCTCCATAGCGGGGTACAAAACCTCCTCGACTGCGCGGTTCAACCTGTGAATTTCATCTATAAACAGCACGTCGTTTTCGTTCAAATTGCTGATAATCGACGCCAAATCGCCCGCCTTTTCAATCGCGGGACCGGACGTAATCCATATGTGCGCGCCCATTTCGTTCGCGATTATGTGCGACAAGGTGGTTTTGCCCAGACCCGGAGGACCGTACAGCAAGACGTGATCAAGGGGTTCGGAACGGATTTTCGCCGCGCCGATACACACGCCGAGATTTTTTTTGACCTTTTCCTGCCCGATATAATCCTTCATCAATTTTGGGCGCAAAGTGTTTTCCGCTTCGCCGTCGTTCGGCTTTTGAAGTGAAGAAACTATTCTGTCGTCGTTAAATTCCGGCATTTTTTCCTCCCGTATTTTATTTTTTTGCCGTATTTTTTTACGGCATTTCGCGCGGCGCGTTTTTTCGCCGATCACCGACCGCTAAATTCCGACCGCCGATCGCTAACTACTCCTCGATAATCTTTAACGGCGCGAGAAAAACGTTGAATTTTTTTACGCCCAACCCCGTGAACGCGATATTCGCCGCGGTTTCGCTCCCCGCGCCGCTGACCGAAACGACCGTTCCCTCTCCGAATTTTTTGTGAAAAACTTTCACCCCCGGCTTATATTTTGAGGTTTCGTTCCCGGAGACTTTCGGCTGCGTACGGCTTTCCGAATAGTGATCCGCGATTTTCCGCGAACGTTCGCCGTAATATCCCGTTCCGTTTGGACCGTCCGTTCTGTCCGTATAATATCCCGTTCCGCTCCGTCCGTCCGCGCCGTATCCGTCTTGAAATCCGCTTTCGCCTTGCCGCGCCGAACGCCTCTCTATCTCCGCCCGCTCGGGGACTAAAAAGTCGTTATTCCCGTTTCCCGCCCTTCCGAAAGTGTTACGCCAACCCTCTCCGCTATTATAATTTCCGTTATATCCTCCGCGCGAAAAACCGCCTTGATTTTCCGCGGTACTGTACCGTCCGTTTTGATAGCCGCCTCCGCTAAATTCCGCGCCGTATTCGCTATAACTTGTATTATAACTTTCTCCCTTTATGCGGTTCACGGACGGGCATTCCGCCATCTCCTTTACAAACCTGCTCGGCTCGCCGTACACAACCTCGTTGAACCTGAAACGCGTCTTTGCGTAACTGACGAAAAGCCGCTCTTTTGCCCTCGTCATCGCGACGTACATAACCCGTCTTTCCTCTTGAATCTCGCTTTCGTCGCCGAAAGACCTCGACGACGGAAAAATCCCTTCCTCGACGCCGACGATGAAAACGGCGCGGAATTCCAACCCCTTGACGGAATGAACCGTCGCCAAAATTACGCCGTCGCCCCCCTCCTCCTCGACGTCCGAAATTAATGACACCGACTGCAAAAATTCTTCGGCGGACGCGCTCGGATTGTCCTTGACAAATTCGCCCACGGCGTTTACGAATTCGACGATATTTTCATAGCGGTCGACGTCCTCTTGATCGCCGTTTTTGTAATGCCCCTCGAAACCCGCCAGCCTGACAAGTTCCTTGACATACTCGAAAAGCGGAAGATTTAACCAAGCGTCGTTTAGTTTTTCGACGGTTTTGCGGAATTCCGTAAGGCGGTTTTTCGCCGCCGCGCCGAACGCGCCGTTATGCTCCGCGCCCATTATAACGTCGTAAACGTCCTCACCCGTCCGCGCCGCTTCCTCGTCTATCTTTTTCAACAGCGCGTCTCCTATACCGCGCTTCGGAAAGTTTATAATGCGGAAAATCGACTCGCGATCCTTTTTGTTGCTGATCATCCGCATATACGAAATTACGTCTTTTATCTCCTTGCGTTCGTAAAACCTGAACCCTCCGAAAAGCCTGTAAGGAATGCCGTAAAGATTGAGTTTTTCCTCGAAAGGACGCGTCAAAGAATTTTGACGGACTAAAACGGCGATATCCTTTAAGGCGTAACCGCTCCGCTGAAACTCCGCGATCTTCCCGACGACATAATCCGCCTCGTCGCGGTCGCCGCGGTTTTCCTTGATCACCGTTTTTTCGCCGCCGTCCTCTTGCGTCCAAAGTTTTTTTGCGATTCGGTCGCGGTTGTTCCCGATTACGTAGTTCGCCGCGTCGAGAATGTTGCCCGTGCTGCGGTAGTTTCTTTCTAATTTGTAAATCCTGACGTTCGGAAAATCCTTTTTGAAATTAAGCATATTCGTTACGTCCGCGCCGCGAAAACCGTAGATGCTCTGATCGTCGTCGCCCACCGCGAATATGTTGAGATGCTTTGAGGCAAGCCGCTTCAAAAGTTCGTATTGAACCTTGTTAGTGTCTTGGAATTCGTCGATTAAAATATGACGGAAACGTTCGGAATATTTTTTGAGAGTCTCGGGGCTGTTGTCCAAAAGTTCCAAAGTTTTTAACAAAAGATCGTCGAAATCAAGGGCGTTATTTTCCCTCAACGCCGCCTCGTATGCCGCGAAAACCTCGGGCAAACACTCCTCGCCGCGCGAAAAACTCATCTCGTCGGCATAACGCGAAAAACTCATCGCCGAATTTTTTGCGTTCGAGATGTGCCACCGCGCCTTTTTGGCGATTTTGCCGTCCTTGTCCTCGATATGCTTGTTTTGAATTATGCGCTTCAAGAGTTTTTCGACGTCGCTTTCGGCGTAAATGCTGAAATTTCTGTCATACGCGCCCCTTTTTTGTACGCGTATACCGCCGCCGCTTTCATATATATAGCCGCCGTTTTCGGAATAACTTGCCGCGCTTGCCGTCCGTACGCTTTCGCTTTCGGCGTAATTTCTTTCGCTTGCTCCGAATATATCGCCGTCCGGGATTCCGTTTTGTTTCGGCGCGCTTTCGCTCGTTCCGAATATATCGCCGTCCGCGCTCGTTCCCGATATGTACGCGCCGCTTTCGTAATAGTTTTTCGCGGAAATTCCGGCGCGTTCCCCGTCCAATTTGTCGATGTCCGCCCTCAAAATCCTGTTGCACATAGAGTGAAAAGTGCTGACCCAAGCGGGTTTGTCGTCCCCGAGCATAGCGTTTACGCGCCCTTTCATCTCGTTCGCGGCTTTGTTCGTAAAGGTTATCGCGAGAATGTTATACGGATTCACGCCCGCCCGCTCGATCAAATACGCGATTCGGCAGGTCAAAACGCGCGTTTTTCCGCTCCCCGCCCCCGCGACGACCAAAATCTGCCCGTCTCCTTCCGTAACGGGCTTGATTTGTTGTTCGTTTAGTTGTGATAAATCTAATTTTTGCATAGTTTCCAATTCTTTCGTCTTTTTTTTATTTGCGGGCGGCTTCGTTTTCTATATTCGTTTCGGCAAGTTTGTTTTTCGGCTTTCGTTTTTTTGTCATACGCTTTGATATGTTTGTTTTTCGGCTTTCGTTTTTTGTCATACGCTTTGATAGGTTTGTTTTTTCGGCTTTCGTTTTTTGTTATCCGTTTCGGCAAGTTTGTTTTTCGGCTTTCGTTTTTTAATTTGAAAGCGGATTGGCGTTTCCTCTACATATGATCCACGGGTTTAATCCCGATGATTTCAAAGCCGTTTTTTAATACGCTCATAACGGACTTCGTGAGCGCGGCGCGCGCCGCCCTAAGCCCCTTGTCCGCGTCCAAAACCCTGTCCGCGATGTAAAAACGGTTGAACGCCTGCGCCGTGTCGATAAGATATCTCGTTACGTAACTCGGCTCGTAATTGTCCTTCGCCGCCTTTAAAACCTCCGGATATCTCCTAAGAATTTTGACCAATCCGTATGCCGCGTCATCCGTCAAATAGGACGCTTCTATACCGTATTTTTCACCGCTTTTTTCGCTTTCGTTTTCGGATATTTTACACGCCTCTATACCGCTTTTTTCCGAATTGTTTTCAAGAATTTCACGCGCTTCTATACCGCGGTTTTTGCTATAACATATGTCTATTCCCGCCTTTTCGGAAATGCTGTTGCAGCGCGCGTATGTATATTGCAGATACGGCCCCGTTTCGCCGTCGAAATTGAGAATCTTTTCATACGAAAAAACGTTGTCCTTTATGCGGTTGTTTATGAGCGCGCTGAATATGACCGCGCCCACGCCCACCGCTTCCGCGACCTCTTTTTTGTCCTTTAAACCGGGCGACTTTTCGGAAATGATATTGTAGGCTTTTTCGGACGCCTTGTCCAAAACGTCCGAAAGGTATACCATATTCCCCTTCCTCGTCGACATCGCGCCCTCCTCCAACGACACCATTCCGTAGGCGACGTGAATCAAGTCTTTATGAAAACCGTAGCCCATAAGTTCCACGACCTTAAAGACCTGCTTGAAATGCAAATTTTGCTGATAGGCGACGACGTACAAGCATTTGTCGAAATTATACGTCTTTTTCCGGTAAAAAATCGTCGCCAAATCCCTCGTCGCATAAAGCGACGCGCCGTCGCTCCTCAGGATCAAACAGGGCGGCATACCGTATTCCGAAAGATCCACAATCGACGCGCCGCCGCTGATTTTTAAGAGATTTTTCTCCTTTAATTCGTCGATTACGGGGCGCATTTTGTCGTTATAAAAACTCTCTCCCGCATAACTGTCAAAATGTACGCCCAAGGTAACGTAGGTCTTTTTGACCTCCTCCAACGTGATACTCTTGAAAAAATTGAAAAGTCCGACCGCTTCCGCATCGCCGCGCTCGATTTTGAGAAACCATTCGCGCGCCTCGTCCGTAAGTTTCGGATCGCTCTCCTCCTCCTTGTGAAAACGTACGTAGATGTCCACAAGGGCGCGCAGTCCGCGTCTTTCGATATCGCTCTTATCTCCCCAAAGTTTGTAGGCGACGATGAGTTTTCCGAACTGCGTTCCGAAATCGCCGAGATGATTTATCCCGACGACGTTATACCCGAGTTTCTTGAAAACGCGGTATAAAGCCGCGCCGATGACCGTCGTTCCGAGATGCCCGATGTGAAAGGGCTTCGCGATGTTGATCGACGAAAAATCTATGCAAACCGTCTTTCCGCGCCCCTCGTCGGACGCGCCGAAATCCGCGCCTTTTTCAAAAATCTCCTCCAAAGTGTCCTTGACGAAAAACGCCCGGTCTAAGGTGAAATTGAGATAGCCCCCCGCCGCTTCGGCCTTTTCGATAAACGCGGGGAGATCGGAAAGAGAATTTTTCAGCGACGACGCGATTTCGGCGGGCGATTTCCGTAAAGCCCGCGAAAACTTAAAACACGGCAGCGAATAGTCGCCGAACGCGCTCTCGGCGGCGGGAGTCAGGGCGGCTTGAATTTCGGAATCTTCCGCGCCGTCAAGCCTTATCAGCGCGGCGATTTCTTTTATATAATCCATAAAGAATATTATACCATATCAAAAACAAAAAAGCAAAAAAAATCACATAGAATAAAATATAGCGGTTAAACTTTTAAATCAAACATACGTTTTATTTAAAACCGCCCCGTAAAACGCGGCGGCAAACCGCGTTGCGTTTTGCCGGACTTACCGCTATAAACGGCATTAAACGGGCGGCGGCGAATAATTAGCGGCCGGCGGTTAGCGGTTAGCGGTTAGCGGCCGGCGGTTACGCTTTCGTTATTCCGTTATAAAGTTTTTTTCCGTTTTTTTAAGCAACGCCGCGCAACCGCGCGTTATATCGTCGTAGCAGGTCTCGAAGTCGCCCGTATACCACGGGTCGTCCACGTCGCGGTCAATCCCCGCGAATTCTAACAAGCGCGAAACCTTGCCCTTTTCATCGTTTCCGAAAATACGGCGCATACGCGCCGCGTTATGAAAATCCATACCTACAAAATAATCATAGCGGTCATAATCCTCCTTCGTCAGCAATACGGCGCGGCGCGGCAAAAACGGCACGCCCTTTTCTTTGAGTTTTTCTACCGTTCCGCGGTGAACGGGACTCCCTATCTCATCGGTACTCACCGCGGCGGAACAAACGGCGAAACGATCGGTCAAACCGCGCTTGAAAAGCATATCTTTAAAAACGAATTCCGCCATAGGACTGCGGCAAATGTTTCCGTGGCAAACGAACATAATACGAATCTTTGACATCGGTATTTTCTCCTTCGAATAATATTGTACCATAATAAACGTCTTTTGTCTACTTCGCGTTTATATCTTGACAAGCGCAACATTCTTATGGTATACTGATATTAAACAAACTTGAAAAAATTAAGAACGATGTCAATTTCACCAAAAAAACAAAAAGTTCACCGTATGCTCCGCGATTTTTAAAAAAACACATAAAAGCGGAAAATAAAAAATATCGGTTAAAATAAACTAAAAAATTCCGAATTCTTTTGGAATTGAAAAAAAACAAGCAAAAAACTCCGTATCTTTTAAAATTAAAAAATAAACTAAAAACTCCGTGTCCTTTAAAATTCAAAAAATAAACTAAAAACTCCGTATCGTTCAAAATTCAAAAAATAAACTAAAAACACAATCGACAAAACGAGGAATTTATGGAAACACAAAGACAATTTGCAAAATGGCTTTTCACGTCGAAAATCGCGCACAGAGGTTTACACAACGAAAAATATCCCGAAAATTCTATCCCCGCCTTTCAAAACGCCGTCGATAACGGCTTCAATATCGAAACCGACCTCCACATACTGAAAGACGGAAAAATCGCCCTCTTTCACGACTTGAATACTCTGCGCGTCTGCGGAATCGATTCAAAAGTCGCCGCCTTGTCCTCCGGCGACCTCAAAAATTATCGGCTGAACGGCACGGAATATACCGTTCCGCTCTTGGAAGACCTACTCGCTATCGCCGAAGGAAAAACCGGTCTGCTCTTGGAATTGAAGGCTACGTCTTGTCAATGCGGCGATTTTTGCAAGAAAGTTTACGACGCTTTAAAGGATTATAAAGGGGATTTCGCCGTTCAATCTTTTAATCCGATGGCGGTTTTGTGGTTCAAAAAACACGCGCCCGAAATTTTCCGCGGACAACTATCGGGCTTTTATAACGGAAGTTTGATAATGAGGGCTATAGTCTACCCGCTCAAATCTCTGCGTTTTAGAAAACTGAACCGCCCCGACTTCATCGCGTATAACGTCGAAAACCTCCCGAATAAATATTCCGACGCCGCGAAACGCGAAAACCTGAAACTGCTCGCGTGGACGGTCAAAACACCCGCGAACGTCGAAACCGCGGAATCGTGCTGCGACAATTATATATTCGAAGGCTTTATTCCGAACGCGTAAACGCATTAACGCTAATAACCAAACCGAAAAAAACTACGCCGAAAAAGTATCGCGGTAATTATATATCCGATGGCTTTGTTCCGAACGCATAAACGTCCGTTTTTGTTCTCTATTTTGAATTTTTTTTCGTGAACGGCAACGTCCGCCTTTGTTCTCTATTTTGAATTTTTTTCGTGAACGGCAACGTCCGCCTTTGTTCTCTATTTTGAATTTTTTCGGGAACGTTTAAACGTTTAACAAAAAATTCTTCGCATAAAAAAACTCCGCAAAAACGCGAAGTTTTTTTTCTTAAAAAAAGTTTTTGGAGCTGATGGGGAGATTCGGACTCCCGACCTGTTCATTACGAGTGAACTGCTCTACCGGCTGAGCCACATCAGCAATTCTTTTTTAAAGCCTTTATATTTTAACAAAAAAAAACGGCGTTGTCAAATCTTTTTTTGCAATTTTCATAAATAATGTCAAGCGTTTATGATATTGTCATATACGGGAGCGCGTGATTTTGTTGATCCGTTTATTTTCATTTCACTATTCGCCATCATTATCCGTCCATTCTTGCGGCTCAAACTCGGATAATTCGCCTAAAAGGATGATCAAATTACCGTCGGCGTCCATCTTTGCGCTCGGACAAACAATTATTCTGTCATTGACAACATAGCCTTCGTCGTCTTCGATACACTCCTCTTCATAAGGAACATCAAGATTCTCTTCCCAATAAATATCGACGACGGTAATTACTATATAACAAATATTGCATAACTCAATAAGACGGTCTTCAATCTTTTTCTTGTACGGTTTTTTGACTTGCTCGCCGTTATCGTCATGAATGTACACGTCGTTATTCCGCCGTTTTGTTTTTTCATCAATCCTGAGTTTAATATATCCGCTTTTGATCCTTCGTTCGATACATGACGTGCCGATAACTAAATTGTCGTCTAATTCAAAATTAATTTCGAGAATCTCGTTACGGTATACCCTTATGGACTCGCAATTTTCAAGCGCTAAATCAATCGCATAGATATCTTCAAGTTTTACATCTTCCATTTCAATGACGTATTTTTTCATAATGTTATCTCCCTTGTCGCGCGGACGGTTCTATCGCAACTTTCCGACCGAATAAACGCTTCCTTTTTCGCCTTGTTTCAGCACTTCGATTTTGATATCTTTTTCCGCTTCTATACCGCATTTTTTCAAGGCTTTCGCCACCGTGTCGAAAGCCAATTCGGGCAGGTTGTTTTCCTCGCTCAAATGCGCCAGCAAAACCTTTTTCGTTCTCGGCGTGATCACTCTTTTCAGCAGTTCCGCCGCCGCCGAATTGTCCAAATGCCCTCCCCCTCCTACTATACGCCTTTTTAACCTTTCGGGGTAGCGTCCGCCTCTAAGCATATTTTCGTCGTAGTTTGCCTCGACGACGAGTATATCGCTGTCAAAAAGCCCCTCGACTACCTCCCCTGAAATATGCCCTACGTCGGTCGCCGCGCTTACGACGGCGTTTCCGTCGGTCAGCCGAAAACCGAGAGGGTACGCCGCGTCGTGAGGAATTCCGAAAGGCGTTATTCTTATCCCGAAAAAATCGAAAGCCTCATCGCGGATCTTCCGTATAGACAAACCGCGGAATTTATTACCGATAAACTCCGCCGCCCTCTCGTGTACGAAAATCGGTACGCCGCTCTTGACAAAGCCCGAAAGTCCGTTTATGTGATCGGAATGTTCGTGAGTTACCAAAACGCCGCTTATGTCCCGAAGCCCGACGCCCGCGGCGAATAACCGTTTTTTTATGTCCGAAAAACTTAAACCCGCGTCCAAAAGCAAACCGACGCCGCCGAATTCCGTATATATGCAATTTCCTTTACTGCCGCTCCCCAGAGGACAAACTTTCAGCATTTTTTCCACCGTTTTCGTTTTGATATTAGGTCTTAACGTAATAACGTTTTTTAATTTTTTTTAAATTATCCAAAATCGCCGCCCCACCCCTTGCGCATCCCGCGGAGGGGAATTTTTCTTATCTTCGCTTTTAGAGCGGAACGCTTGATTTCTTTTTATTAGGCCGCGCTTGCTTTTTTTCTATTCGACCGCCCCACCCATTGCGCATCCCGCGGAGGGGAATTTTTCTTATCTTCGCTTTTAGAGCGGAACGCTTGATTTCTTTTTATTAGGCCGCGCTTGATTTCTTTCTATTCGACCGCCCCACCCCTTGCGCATCCCGCGGAGGGGAATTTTTTATTGCGCGCTTTTTCGGATAAAAACAACCGTATCTTATATAATCGCTTTCGTTTTAACGGCAATGCCTTATGTAATTACGCCCGTATTTCGGCGTTATTATACCGCGATGATAGTATCGCTTTTTAATATGGCAATGCCGCAAGGGAATCGCTTTTTTAATTCCGTAGCACCGCAACGGGATCGCTTTTTAAATGCCGCAATGCCGCGGCGGCGGCGGCGCGATATGCGTTTCGCTTAATATAATACCGCTTTTCGGATTAAAAAGCAATTATATTAAACGAATAACATTTGACTTTTTCAAAGAAATCCTATAAAATTATCATTATGCTTAAAGATAACGATGAAAAAAACTTAAAAAAGAAAATTTTTGATCAAACGGAACTTTTCCTTTTCGATCTGGACGGAACGCTGTACGTCGGCGATACGTTAATCGACGGCGCGGCGAAGGTCGTAGAACGGCTCAAAGCGGCGAAAAAAAACGTATGCTTTTTGACGAACAATTCCTCGAAAGCGCGGAGCGAATATATGCAAAAACTGCGCAAAATGGGATTGCCCGTAACGGACGGCGAACTTTTTATCTCCGCTCAATCGACATACGAATACCTGCTCCGCGAACGCCGGGAAAAAAGAGTTTGGCTCGCCGCAACGGACGAAGTAAAGGACGACTTCCGCGCCGCGGGGATAGACGTCGTCGAAAACGATCCCGAAACCGTAGTTTTGGCGTTCGATACCTCGATCACATATCAAAAAATCGATACGCTGTGCCGCTACGTCCACCAAGGCGTCTTTTTCGCCGCGACGCATTCCGATTTGAATTGTCCTCACCCTATCTCCCCTATGCCCGACGTAGGCTCCTTTATCGCCCTCGTCAAGGCGGTAACGGGACGCGAACCGGACGCGGTGTGCGGAAAACCCTTTAAACCCTGCGCGGACGGCATTGCGGCGCGGTATAAAGTCGAAAATAAAAAAATCGCTATGGTAGGCGACAGACTGTATACGGATATACGCTTTGGAAATAATTTCGGCTATTCGTCGATTTTGGTTATGACGGGGGAAACCGCCGCCGATATGTTGGGAAATTCACCCGATAAACCTACGCTCACATTCGGCACCGTAGCGGATTTTTTGGAATTTATTTAGAATTTCTTTTGGGCTATTAAGGAGTGTCATTATGAAAATTTGTAAAAATTGCGGATCTCAAAACCGGAACGGCGAAGCGGCTTTTTGCGAAAACTGCGGAGCGGCTTTTCCCGTTGAAAATCTTGAATCGAAGGACGTTTTGTCCGAAAATTTCGGAACGGCTTTTCCCGTTGAAAATCCCGGACAAAAAAACGGTCTTTGTGAAAATTGCGGAACGCCTCTGACGGACGGCGGATCTTTCTGCCCCGAATGCGGATTCCAAAACCGAACCGCAAGGATAGAAAGCGGCATTCAAGGCGGAGGGCAATATACGCAAAATCAAGCGCAGCAGCAATATACGCAATACCAAAATCAAGCGCAGCCGCAGTATACGCAATATCAAACCCAGCCGCAATATACGCAATACCAAAACCAAACGCAAAATACATATCAAACCGAATACCAAAGCCAATCCCCCGCCAAAGAAATAACGGGAAAAATCAAAAACGGCGCGAAAAAATTTAAGGAAAAAATCGTAAAATTCTATAAGGAAAAGAAAAAAACGGCGATAGCGATCATCGCGGCGGCCGCGCTATTGACCGTCGTCCTCCCCGCCGCGGCGCATTTCATAGGCGTGGGAACGGGAACGAAAATGGCAAGCAAAAAGGCTTGGGACAACGCGATCGAAAATACTCTCGGCGAATTCGAGAAAACTTCGGACGCGAATTTTTCCGTCGTCGTCAAGTCGGAGGGAACGGAAACGGCATCTGAAACGACTCTCCACGTAGACGGAAAAAGCGTCATACTTATAACGGCGGACGGCGAACTGAGATGCTATGTAAGAGAAAAATCCTACGGCAACGACTATTTTTTATACTACGAAATATATTCCGAAAACGGCGTATACAAAAAAACTCCATACGGAAATCCGTATGCGGGCGACGAATCTCACGCACTACATATAACTGCGCTGCAGATAAGTACGTTCAAAGGCGCGAAAAACTTTTTTAGTTACGGCTTCGGAAAATATTCGCTCAAAAAATCAAAGACCGTCGATTTTCTCTTTCAAACGAATTATGGGTCGATAAATAGTTTAAGCCCCGCCGAAATTAAAAAGGCGCGCGAAGAAATACGGCGTATGCTCATCGATATGGATGTCAAAATCAACTTAAAATTTAAAAACGGCAAAGTCGCGGAATTGGTTTTTGACGCTAAAAAGGGGGTTGAAAAAGAAACGCTGATCATAAAATGTGAATTCGGAAACACCTCGATAACATTACCGTCCGTATAATATTAATTTGCGTTCACATAACGACGGGTAAAATATTCATACTAAACATTGCGCGCGGAATGCGCGGAACAAAAAGCGTTCACACGGAAAATAATATAAAATATCCGTATAAAGCATTGTGCAAAAATATATATATACGCGAAAAATAACATCGCAAAAAAATATCCGCGAAAAAATATCCGCGAAAAAAAGCATTCGCGAAAAAATATATGTAAATAACGCCCTCATAAAAACATTCACGCCCTCTTTTTTTAAGGAACAAAAATTATGAAACTTTTGTATAAAACCGCCGCGGAAACGTGGATCGACTGCCTCCCCCTCGGCAACGGAACGCTGGGCATTATGGCGGACGGCGGCGTTTTCCGCGAAAAACTCTATCTCAACAACGATACCCTTTGGTCGGGCTGCCCCAAAATCCGCGACCGCGAAAACGACGGCGGCAAGTCCCTCGAAAAAATCCGTTCGCTGATTTTCAAGGGGCATAAACTCGCCGCGGAAAATTTGCTGCGCCTGACCTCGCCCGGCGATCCGGGAGAGGCTTATATGCCCCTCGGAACGATCTTTATCGACTATAAAACCGACGGACAAGTGAGCGAATATTCGCGCGAACTCGACCTCTCGCGCGCCCTCTATCTCTCGAAATTCAACGTCGGCGGCAACCTCGTCGAAAAACGCGCCTTTTGCAGTTTCCCGGACAAGGCGGGCGTGATGAGCGTCCGTTCCGTCCGAAAGATTTCTTTCGGCGTTTCATTTAATACGCCTCTCGAATACGACACTTCGGCGGAGGGCGATACGCTTTTTTTCACGGGACGCGCCCCCGATACCGCCGTAACGGGGCTTGCTTCCGCTCTGCCCGTCCAGCTGAACAACCCCGAATATAAGGGCAAGGCGATGGCTTTCGCGGGAGGAATCAAGATCGTAACGGACGGAAAAATCGTCGACGACGGCGGCGCGCTCTCCGTGGAGGACGCGACGGACACGCTTTTTATAATCTATACGGAAACGGGCTTCAAGTCCTACGACGCTATGCCCGAAACCCGCCCCGAAACGGTAAAAGCGCGCGTCAAGAGTTTTTTGAACCGCCGCTTTCACTTCGACTATATGCTCGAACGCCACATAAACGACTACGCCGCGCTCTATAACCGCGTAAGGCTGAAACTGTCCGAAACGGGAAACGGCGGCGACGGCGGAAACACGCCGACGGACGAACTTTTAACACCCGTCAGACGCGGTATAGAACCGCCCGTTTCGCTGGTCGAATTGTATTATAACTACGGACGCTACCTCCTCGTTTCATCGTCGAGAGGGAGCGAACCCGCAAACCTTCAAGGCATATGGAATAAGGAGATAAAACCGCCTTGGTCGTCTAATTACACGCTGAATATCAACCTTCAAATGAACTATTGGGCGGCGGGGGCGTGCAATCTCAAAGAATGCTTGGAACCGTTTAAACGCTTTGTGTCGGAGATCGCCGAAAGCGGAAAACGCACCGCCGAAACCGCGCTCAACGCGCCCGGCTTCGCCGCCTTTCACAATTCCGACCTTTGGCGCAAGACCACGCCCGTAAAAGGCGACCCCGTATACGCGTACTTCCCTACGGCGGGGGTTTGGCTCGCAAACGAGATCTATTCCGCGTATTCCTATACCGCGGAATTCCTAAATCCGTCCGTTGACTCAGCCGAAACAAAAAACGTCTTATCCGTCCTCGAAGACTGCTGCCGCTTTATCGGAGGCTTTTTGGTCGCGTATAAGGGAAACTACGTAACCTGCCCGTCAACCTCGCCCGAATTGAGATATAAGCGGTTGCTTTTCAAACAGTCGATAGACTACGCCTCCGCAATCGACGTCGCCCTCGTTTGGCAGGTGATCGAAAACTATAAGGAACTGTGCGGAAAATTAGGGCTGACCTCAAACCTCTTAAACGACGTTTCGGAAAAACAAAGACTGCTCTATCCCCTCGTACCCGGAAAACGCGGAATCCCCGAATGGCACGAAGAATACGGCGAAACCGAAACCGGACACCGCCATTTCTCGCCGCTGTATTGCCTTTATCCCGGAAACCGCATAAGCGTCCGCAACCTCACCGATAAAGCGTTGATCCGCGCCGCGTCCGACTCCCTCGAAAGACGTATGGCAAACGGAAGCGGCTCGACGGGTTGGAGCGCGGCTTGGGCGGCGGCTCTCTACGCGCGGCTGAAAAACGGCGAAAAAGCCTACGCCTGCATAAAAAAAATGCTGGAACAGTTCACTTTTCCGAATCTCTTTGATAAACATCCGCCGAATATATTCCAAATCGACGGAAATTTGGGCGCGGTCGCGGCGATAAACGAAATGCTGGTTCAAACGGAAACGACGGACGAAAATTCCGCGTCCGAAAAACAAACGAATACGGCAGAAAACGACGGCAAAAATTTTGCCCCTAAAAAAAGAAAAACCGTAACCGCCGAACTCCTCCCCGCCCTCCCCGACGCATTCTCCGACGGCTATATCTCGGGAATCACCGTCAAAGGCGGCTATATAATCGATATGCGCTGGCAAAATAAAAAAGTCGTGTCCCTCGCGGTGCGCGAACCATTCAAAAATGCCCCGCCGCTGAATATCCTAAACTCAAACCTCGCCGGCGATATAGATATAGACGGCGCGGTAAAAATAGTTTGATATCGGTTGACAATACGCGAAACTATGCAAAAACGTCCGCGCCGCCGCCGCCCGTTCCGTCAATTTCACCGCCGCATTCTTGGTCGTCTCCGCCCGTTCCGTCAATTTCGCCGCCGTATTCCTGGTCGCCGCCGTCCGTTACGTCAATTTCACCGCCGCATTCTTGGTCGCCGCCGCCCGTATCAATGTCAAACATTTTCGATATTGTTTTAAAATTTTTTACTTTTTTGCCAATTTTTCAGCCCCGTATCAATTTTCACCGCCGGCTTTCTCCGTATTTTTACCCCGTTTTTCCTTCGCCGAATCTATTCTTTTTTAGCGACCGCGGGAACAAAAAAATTGCGGAAAATAATTCTCCGCGTCTTCAATCGTCTTTTTTTAAAATATTTTTAAGAAAGGTTTTCCGGTGTATCGGTGTGATTCCAAATTTTTCGATCGCCGCATAGTGCGCCGCCGTGCCGTAGCCTTTGTGGCGCGCGAAGCCGTAGCCGGGGTATGTTGCGTCGTATCCGCGCATAAGGCGGTCTCGGGAAACTTTCGCGAGTATGGACGCGCACGCGATATTATAACTTTTAGCGTCGCCTTTTATTATACTTTCGGAATTTTGAAGGTCAAGTTTTACCGCGTCGATTAGGAATATACCGGGTTTTTCGGCGAGAGAATTATAGCAGGCGAGCATTCCCTTTTTCGACGCGTTCAAGATGTTGATTTCGTCGATTTCGCTATGCGTAACAAAGGCGACGCCGTAACAAACGGCGTTTTTTATTATACTTTCATAGAGTATTTCGCGTTTTTTTTCGGGAATCTTTTTGCTGTCGTCCACTCCCGGAACGATTTTTTCGGCGTCGAGCGGCATAATCACCGCCGCGCAGCAAACGGGACCGGCGAGAGGACCTCTCCCCGCCTCGTCGGTTCCGCCGACCGACCGATATTTTTTTTGGTATTCCCTGTCAAATTCGACTAAACTGTCCGCCATTAATTTTTTTTCCTTTTTTAAACGGTCTTTATTTGCGACTTCCCGAATTACGGTTTTTGATTTTGTTGGACATTGATTTTTATATGATTTTTTTTGAATTCCGTTTTCCGCAGTTAATTTTTTCTCTTTAGAACGGTCTTTATTTATGACTTTCCGAATTACGGTTTTTGATTTTGTTAGACATTGATTTTTATATGATTTTTTTGAATTCCTTTTTCTTTATGCCGAAAAGCCTTCGCCCCGCATTAAAAATGTTCTAAAATTTCGTCAATTTTCCCGTCGTTTCGAGATTTTCAAAGCCGCCCTGCCTCAACGCCTCGTACACTATCACCGCGACGCTGTTGGAAAGATTCAGCGAACGGTTGTCCTTGACCATAGGGATTCTCACCGTATTGTCATAATTTTCATACAGCAAACCCTCCTCTAAGCCCCGCGATTCCGGTCCGAATATAAGATAATCCCCCCTCCGATATTCGACCTCGTCGTACCTTTTCGCCGCCTTTGTCGACGCGAAAAAGTAGCGTCCCCGATTTTTTTCCTTAAATTCGGAAAAATTTTTATAGACGAAAAGACGGGCATTTTTAAAATAATCCATACCCGCCCTTTTTAAATACTTATCCGAAAGTTCGAACCCGAGAGGCTCGATAAGATGAACCGCGCTTCCCGTCGAAACGGCGGTACGGACGACGTTCCCCGTGTTCTGCGGAATTTCGGGTTCAAACAAAACGATGTTGAGTTCCATAATTTTTTTAATACGTTTGAATCGGCGTACTATATAATTCGGCGCGAATCGAAACCGAACGAATATAAATCATTATGCTTTTCATAAAAACATATTCATATAACGTTTCACATCGAAACCCGGCAAATATATCTTACTATAATTTATCATATAAACATATTCCGCATATAACGTTTTCCGCGGTACTATACCGCGTTTTTTGATATATCATATGTTATATAACGCGCTCTATCAAACTCTTCCCCGTCATCTCCGCGGGCTGTTTTATGCCCATCATATCGAGCATTGTGGGCGCGATATCCGCGAGATTTCCGCCCTCTCTGAGTTTAATTTTTCCCTTTTCGTACCCGACGACGATGAGCGGAACGGGGTTTGAAACGGTGTGCGCGGTATAGGGCGAACCGTCGTCCTCATACATCTTTTCGGCGTTTCCGTGATCCGCCGTTATGATGACTTTGCCGCCGTTTTTCAGCACCGCGCCCACGACGGATTCCGTGCATTTGTCGACCGCTTTTACGGCGGCGACCGCCGCGTCGAATTTTCCCGTATGCCCCACCATATCGCAGTTTGCGAAATTCAAAATCATCACGTCGTACGCCCCCGAATCGATCAATTCGACCGCCTTTTCCGCGACGGCATACGCGCTCATCTCGGGCTGCAAGTCATAGGTTTCGACCTTGGGCGACGGAATCAAAACGTTGTCCTGTCCCTTAAAAGGCTCTTCGACTCCGCCGTTAAAAAAGAAAGTTACGTGCGCGTATTTTTCGGTTTCGGCGATTCTTAACTGCGTTAAATTGTTTTCGCCGACGACCTGCCCGAAGAGATTCGACATACTCTGCGGCTTAAACGCCACGGAAAGGTTTTCAAATTCGTTAAATTTTGCGTCGTATTGCGTGAAACAGACGTATTTCACCCCCAAAAAACCTTTTTTCCTGACGAAACCGCTAAATTCTCTCTCGGTAAACGCTCTCGTCAACTCCCTCGCCCTGTCGGGACGGAAATTAAAGAAAATAACGCTGTCGCCGTTTTGAACCTCTCCCGCCGGCTTGCCGCCCTCCACGATCACCGCGGGAAGGACAAATTCGTCCGTCGCCGTTCCGATCGCGACCGCGTTTTCCGCAGAATCGGTCAAAACGCCCTCGCCGTCCGCAATCGCCTTATATGCCTTTTCGACTCTTTCCCAGCGGTTATCTCTGTCCATCGCATAATATCTGCCCATCACGGACGCGATTTTTCCGTAATTTATTTCTTTCATAAAGTTTTCAAGTTTTATGATATATTCCCTGCCCGAACTCGGCGGAACGTCTCTCCCGTCCAAAAAACAATGAACGAAAGTGTTTTTCACGCCCTCTTTTTTCGCGAATTTCAAGAGGGCGAAGAGGTGTTCGATATGGCTGTGAACCCCTCCGTCGCTCAAAAGTCCCATCAAATGCAGGCTTTTCCCTCCGTTTTTCGCCGCCGCGATCGCCTCCGATAACTCACGGTTTTTATAAAAATCGCCGTTTTCGATGGCTTTCGAGATCTTTACCAACTCTTGAAAGACAATCCTGCCCGCGCCGATATTAGTATGCCCGACCTCGCTGTTTCCCATCTGACCCTTCGGAAGCCCGACGTCCTCTCCGCTGCATTTGACGTACGTGTACGGATTTTCTTTTTTTAGGCTCGAAACGAACGGAATTCCGCTCTCTCTGATCGCGTTTCCGTAGACGTCGGGCGTGTAGCCGAAGCCGTCGAGTATTAACAGGGCAGTCATTTTTTTCATCGTAAACTCCGTTTTCCGCGGATTCCGCGCCGCGTTTTTTTTATAACATTTTACGCGGTACTATACCGCGTGTTTTTAGTGTTTTTTGCAATTTTTCATTGCGTTTTTTTAGTGTTTCAACGCGTTGTTCTATAACACTTTTACGCGGTACTATACCGTATTTTTTCACATTCCGCAATAAATAATTTTTTTGTGTATTTTAGCGTTCTATCGAACGGCGATAATATGCCGTTTTATAACGTTTTTCCGCGGTACTATACCGTGTTTTTTTAGCGTTATATTGAATAATCACCGCCGCCGATCACCGATCACCGATCGATAACAAATACCGCCGCCGGTCGCTAACTAATTATTGACAATCTTGCTGAAATCCTCGGCTTTCAAACTCGCTCCGCCAATCAATCCGCCGTCGATATTCGGTTTCGCCATAAGTTCCGCGACGTTTTTCGCGTTCATCGAACCGCCGTATTGAATCCTGATTTCCTCCGCCGCGCCTTTGTTATACAGTTTTGCGATCGTCTTTCTGATGACGGCGATCGTGTTGTCCGCGTCGTCCGCCGTCGCGGTTTTGCCCGTTCCGATCGCCCATACGGGCTCGTAGGCTATGACGATATTTTTTAACTGCCTTGTCGGAATTCCCGCGAACGCCCCCTTTATCTGCGCCTTGACGACCGCCTCGGTCTTTCCGCTCTCTCTTTCTTCGAGAAGTTCGCCGACGCAAATAATCGGTTTCAGTTTGCGGCTCAAAGCGGCTTTGGCTCTCATATTGACCGTTTCGTCCGTTTCGCCGAAATACTGCCGTCTTTCGCTGTGTCCGACTATGACGTAGGCGACCTTCAATTCTTTCAGCATATCCGCCGAAATCTCGCCCGTGAACGCGCCCTTTTCCGCCCAATGGACGTTCTCCGCGCCCAATTTGATATTAGTGCCTCTCAGCAATTTTGCCGCCGCCGCAAGCGAAGTATAGGGGGCGCATACGACGACGTCGCACGCCGCGTCCTTGACGAGAGGAATAAGTTCGGTTAAAAGAGCCTTCGTCTCTTTGATCGTGTTGTTCATCTTCCAATTTCCCGCGATAATGGGTGTTCTGCTCATTTTGTTTTTTGCTCCTTAAAAAAAATTTTTATTAAACCTCTTGTTTGAAAGAAGTCCGTTTTCTTGTATTTCGTCCGTCCGCTAAAAATCCGTCTTTATTTTTTTTAGAATTCCGTAAAATCCGTTTTTAGAATTTTATAGAGCGCGCGGTAAGTAAATTAACCGCCGCTTTTTAGAATACTATAAAATCCGCGCCGCTTAGAATTCCGAAAAGTAAATAACGAATACACTAATCGTTTTTTAGAATTCCGTAAAATCCGAAACGAATAGATTACGGCTTTATTTGTCGTTCAAGCAAGCCGCGCCCGGCAATTCCGGTCCTTCCAAAAATTCCGGACCCGCGCCGCCGCATAAAACGACTTATATGAAAGTGAAACGGCTTTATTTGTCGTTCAAGCAAGCCACGCCCGGCAATTCCAGCCCTTCCAAAAATTCCAAACTCGCGCCGCCCCCCGTCGAGATATGCGTCATCTTGTCCGCGTAGCCGAGTTGCGTAACCGCCGCCGCGCTGTCGCCGCCGCCGATTATGGTTACGGCGGACGTTTGACTCAAAGCCTCCGCGACCGCCTTTGTCCCCGCCGCGAAATTCTCAAATTCAAACACGCCCATAGGACCGTTCCAGATGACGGTTTTCGCGTCTTTGATCGCGTCGGAGAAAAGTTTTATCGTCTTCGGACCGATGTCCAGCCCCTGCCAGCCGTCGGGAATTCCGTCCTCGGAAAACTTTTGATTCGCGTCGTTCGCGAACGCGTCCGCGATTTTGTTGTCGAGCGGAAGGAGAAATTTTACCTTTTTCGCCTCGGCTTTTTTGATCAATTCCAAAGCCAAACCCGTCTTGTCGTTCTCGCAGAGCGACGAACCGATATTCTTTCCCAAAGCCTTCAAAAAAGTATACGCCATCGCGCCGCCCACGATCAGCGTGTCGACCTTTTCCAAAAGATTGTTGATGACCCCGATTTTGTCCGAAACTTTCGCGCCGCCTAAGATGGCGACGAAGGGGCGTTTCGGATTGTCCAACGCGCCGCCCATAACCTCCAATTCCTTTTCGATTAAAAATCCCGCGACCGCCGTCTTGACAAAGCCGTATTGCGCCACGCCCGCCGTCGAAGCGTGCGCCCTATGCGCCGTGCCGAAAGCGTCGTTGACGTATATGTCTATGCCCTCCGAAAGAGCCTTGCAAAAATCTTTGTCGTTACCCTCCTCTTCTTTGTGAAAGCGGAGATTTTCAAGCAGCATAACGTCGCCGTTTTTCAGAGCGGCTTTCGCGGCTTTCGCGGAATCTCCCACGACGTCGGAGGCGAAAATAACCTCTTTGCCGAGATATTCGCCGAGTTTTTCCGCGGCGGGTTTTAGGGTGTATTTCAAGTTGAATTCGCCCTTCGGTCTGCCCAAATGCGAGCAAAGGACGACTTTCGCGCCTTGCCCGACGAGATATTTAATCGTGGGAACCGCGCCCTCGATCCGCGTTACGTCGGTTATAACGCCGTCCTTGATCGGGACGTTAAAATCGACTCTGACTAAAACCGTTTTTCCCGCCGCGTCGACGTCTTTAACGGACTTTTTGTTCATAAGAAACCCTCCTGTATCATATATTGTATTTATGCGGAATAAAATAATACCGCCGCCGTATACTAATATTGATGATTATATCACAAAGGGGAATAAATGGCAAGGAAAAAGGCGGCGTTTTATTAAGAATTATAGCCGTACGGCGTACGGATTAAAAGTTTAATTTGGTATAGCGGACGCGAAATATTTAGCGGTCGGCGGTTATAGAATAGCGGTCGGCGGTCGGCGGCGACGGTTAGTGAATAATATGCGGCGTTCGCCGCGGGAGGCAATAAAAATGACGATAGTTTTAACGGGCGGCGGAACCGCTGGGCATATTATGCCGAATATCGCCCTTCTGCCCTATCTCAAAAAATATTTCGATAAAGTCTATTATATCGGCGGCGGCGGTATGGAAAAGGCTATCGCCGAAAAATACGGCGTTCCGTTTTACGAAACAAGCGTCGTCAAACTCGACAGAGGTAATCCCGCGAAAAACCTCAAAATCCCCTTCGTCCTCCCGAAAGCCGTCGCGGAAGCCGAAAGGATTTTAAAAAAATTGCGCCCCGATATAGTCTATTCGCGCGGCGGCTACGCCTCCCTCCCCGCCGTTTTAGCCGCTTGTCTGCTGCGCGTTCCCGTCGCCGCCCACGAAGCCGATATGTCGCTCGGCGCGGCGAACAAACTTTGCGCGCCGTTTTGCAAAAAAGTTTTTTTGAGTTTCCAAAGCGGTAAGCCGAAAGGAAAAAAATTCGTCTGCACGGGCGCGCCCGTCCGCGACGAAATTTTTAAATACGCAAAAAACGAAGCGAAAAAACTACTCGGAATCCCCCCCTCTATGCGCGTTCTGCTGATCGTAGGCGGAAGTTCGGGTGCGAGAGCGGTCAACGAGTGCGTGTATTCCTGTCTGGACCGGCTGACCGATTCGGCGTTCGTACTGCACATAACGGGCGGAACGGGAGATAAATCGATTCGGCGTAAAAATTATAAATCGACCGAATATACGGACGATATAGGGCTGTATTTCGCGGCGGCGGACGCGGTCGTGTCAAGAGCGGGCGCGAATACCGCGGCGGAACTTTTCGCGCTCGGCAAAAAAACTCTCTTTATCCCCCTCCCGAAAACCGCCTCACGCGGCGACCAAATCAAAAACGCGGAATATTATGAAAAAAAAGGCGCGGCAATACTTCGGCAAGAAAATATGAACGCCGATACTCTGACAAAGGCGGTAAACGCGCTGTTGTCAAAATCAGAAAAAGAAAATAAAACGGCATACGCGGCGAAAATAAACACGGATACTTCACACGGTTCAGAAAAAGAAAGTAAAACGGCATACGGTTCAAACGACGTTCCGTATGAAAGTCCGAATAAAAAAATCGCCGAATTGATTTACCAAACGGCGATAAAAAAATAAAAAACGCTAAAAAATTTTCCGCCGTATTCTATATTAAATTAAACGAAAAAAAATCTTTATTTCTCATAAAAATTTACCGAAAGTTTTTGAAACGGACGGTTCCGATACGGCGCGGAAATAGCATCTTTTTTTAAACGTTATCTCCGCATTCTTTATTAACGAAAACTACGGCGGTAAATTTATCGCGCTCACCGTTCCCGCATTCTTTATTAACGAAAATTACGGCAACAAATTTATCACGTCCGCAGTTTCCGCATTCTTTACTATCGGAAACTACGGCAACAAATTTATCGCGCTCACCGTTTCCGCATTCTTTATTAACGGAAACTACGGCGGTAAATTTATCGCGCTCACCGTTCCCGCATTCTTTGCTAAAGAAAACTACGGCAATAAATTTATAACGTCCGCAGTTTCCGCGCCGCCGAGACAAGCGGCGGGAATTTTCCCGACGATAACGCTTTCCAATATCAAAACGTCGCATTCGACGGCGATCGGCTTTTTCGCGGCGGGCAAGATCAATACCGCTTCCGCGGATACGGTCAGATAGAGTTCATACAGCGTTTGATTTCCGCTTCCCGTAAAGACCGTCCGATATCCGCACCCCGCGCCGCCGCTTGCGCGCGTCTTGATTTTTACCTCCGGTCCGACCCCGAAAAGAGGCGGAATTCCCGAAAAATCTCCCAAGCGGAGGGCTATTGAATCTTGCCGCGCCGACAGCCCGTCCTCGACGGTTTTGACGATTTTTCTCGCTATCCGGTTGACGGCGGCGGCGTCCGTTTGAATGAAAACTATGTCGTTTTTGGAATCGCGCAATATGCGTAAAATCCCGTCCGTATCGAAACTCTCCGCCGCCCTCTCCGCGCCGTCGTTGACGATCGCGGACAACTCCGCGCCGATTTTCGCGGACGCGGCAAGCCTTATTGCAGGCGCGGCGACATAGAAATAATAAGCGGACGGCGCGGCGAAAAAAACTAAACACCAAGCGATAATTTTAAATTTCAAAAATTTTTTCTTTTTTTTCATAATAAATTTCCTTTTAAAAAGTATATGTAAAATACCTTATCTCCTTTTTTATCCGCAAACGTAAAACCGTTAATTTTTCTTTTTTGTCTAATATATAAAACGCTTTATTCTTTTCTCTCACGTAAAAAATACCTTATTCCTTTTTTATCCCCCAAACAAAAGCTTTTAATTTTTCTTTTTTTATCGACAATAAAAGTCTATTCCTCAAACCTTAGGAATAGACTTTAAATAGACTTTTATTAGATTAAAACGATATGACCGTCAAAAAATTTTTCAATTTGAAAAACGGTTATCTCAAATTCCGCAAAAGTATACATTAAATTTACGCAAAGATCTTTTATTTCCGCGTACGATACATTAACTCTCGCAAACGATATCTCAAATTCCGTGAACGGCACACCAAATTCCGCAAAAGTATACATTAAATTTACGTAAAGATCTTTTATTTCCGCGTACTATATATTAAATTCCGTAAACGGTTTTCACAAAATATATACCTTAAAATTAATAGGACGTCCGATCTTATGAGCGCAGTTTTTTATTTTGAAAACGCCGCCGTATTCGCGTGCGGCGCGCTGATCTCAACGACCTTGATATGGCTCGTTCGGCACAAACCGAAATACGTCTTAATCGTTCTTTTGAACAGCCTTTTCGGAGGAGGAGCGTATCTCGTCTTTTCGCTTTTCGGAATGACAAAAATCGCCGTTTTTTCCTCCTTTCTCTGCGGACTTTTGGGCATGGCGGGCTTTGCGGGAATTTTTTAACGCCTTGTGTGTTTATAATTTTTTCGCGGACTTTTTTGGAATAGCGGACTTTGCCGGAATTTTTTAACGCCTTGTGCGTTTATAATTTTTTCGCGGACTTTTTTGGGACAGCGGACTTTGCGGGAATTTTTTAACGCCTTGTGTGTTTATAATTTTTTCGCGGACTTTTAGTGTTCCGCGCCCAAAAAGTTGGACGGAGGAAATAATTAAGCGGCTATAAAATGAGTTCTGTAATCAACGGGGCTCATTTTTAGTTTCTCTTTTATTCTATCGCGGTTATAGTATTTGAT
>JAISNN010000053.1 GCA_031276195.1 Clostridiales bacterium | reverse complement strand
GTACGCCTAATCTGCGCGCGATTTCAGACTTGGAAATCCCGTCCTTTAACCAACTTTCGATTTGAATACGATTTTTTTCGCTCAAACGCTTGCTTTTTCCCTCGGTTGTGATACAATATTCACGGCTCATAATAGTCCCTCCCTTAGCAAAATATTTGACTTCACAAACATTTTAAACTAAGTTAGACTCTTTTGAGCCCTCTTTTATTTGTTGCATTAGCAATTGCAATTCAGGGATAAAAAAATTTCAAAAAATTTTTTATAATTTGCGATTATTTACTTTACAAAATGTTTCGAAGAGTTTATAATAAAACCGTTTTGGAAGTAATTTATTTTGAAATAAAAATCAAGGGATACGGAGGGTAATGCGATGGACGGAGCGGGGGATAAAAAGCCGAACGGCGGCATCGATAAAGACAAATTTTATATAGGTTTGGATCTCGGGACTTCGTCGGCGGGTTTTGCGGCGACGGACGGTGAATACAACGTATTGAAGTGCGGAAGCAAGTATCTTATGGGGGTTCGGCTTTTCGAAGAGGCGAAAACTTCGGCGGAACGGAGGATTAAGCGGGCGAACAAGGTTAGAAAGGAGCGGCGCAAGCAAAGGATATTGCTTTTACAAGAAATGTTTTACGACGAGGTCAATAAAGTTGACCCGTTATTTTTTATACGCTTGTCCGCGAGTTCGCTTTGGGAGGACGACAAGAAAAAGGTGAATGAAGAGTTGGATTTGAATTCGCTTTTTTCGGATAAGGAATTTAAGGACCGAACGTATTTTCACAAATATAAAACTATTTATCATTTGCGGAACGACTTAATGAATCGCGAAAATTGGCAAGCGGATAAGAAGCCCGATATACGGCTCGTTTATTTGGCTTGCCATCATATTTTAAAGCACAGGGGGCATTTCCTTTGGAAGGCGGACGATATAAATTTTTCGGCGCAAGGCGGGGAATGCCTTGAAAGGCTTAGCGAAAATTTAAAGGCTGTCTTTAACGACGGGCAAGACGAGGATTTAAGCGGCGGAACGGTCGGAACTGCGTTTCAATTTCGGATTCCGTCCGATATCGACGGTCTTTTGGAGATTTTTAAGGATAAGAAAACTAACGGAAGCGACAAAAAGTATAAGTTAAAGGAGATATTTTTTGATAAAGCCGTTTTAAAAGAGTATAAAGATACCGCGGAAGCGTTGGTAACGGCAATCACGGGCGGCGATTTCCGGCTCGATAAACTTTTTGAGGATATAGAAAAAAGTGAAAATAAGTATTCCTTTAACGGCGATTGGGAGGAAAACGCGCGCAAAATAGCGCAAGAATTGGACGACGACGATAAATTCGCGGTCGTCGAAACCTTAAAAGAGATTTACGATTTTGCCGAATTGAAAAAATTGTTGAACGACGAGACCGGCATATCCGCCGCGATGGTGAAAAACTATGAAAAGCATAGCGAGGATTTAAAACGCCTGAAAGCCTTTGTCAAAACGGAATTAAAGAATCAATATTATAAAATTTTCCGCTCCGTAAACGAATTCAAAAAAGCCGCCGCTACGAAGCCGAACGCGGGGAATTACGCTAACTATATCGGGTCTAATTGGAGCGAAGGAAAAAGCATTCTTAAAAAAGTTGAAAAAGAAGGGTTTTATAGTTTTTTGTCGGAAATTTTTGCGGAACATTTTAAGGGTGAACGCCTTGAAAATATGACGGAAACGGGCAAAAAAAATTACGAATACATAAAAACCGAAATGGAAAACGGCACGTTTTTGCCTAAACTGCGCACTAAAAATAACGGCGCGGTGCCTTTTCAGCTGCATAAACACGAGTTGAATACAATTTTGGACAATGCGGCGGAATATTACGGCTTTTTAAAAGCGGAGGACGGCGGCGTAAACGGCGCGGCTAAGACGGTGAAAGACAAGATAATTTCCTTGCTGACGTTTAGAGTTCCGTTTTACGCGGGGAGGCTGAACGTCTACAATCCGGACGGAAAACGCCACGTGTGGGCGGAGAGAAAAATCAACGGCGTAAAGATTACGCCTTGGACGTTTGATAGCGTTATCGACGAGGACAAAAGCGCGGAGAATTTTATCCGGCGTATGCTGGCGAAGTGTACTTATATCCGCGCCGAAGACGTGCTGCCAAAATATTCGCTTTTTTATAGCAAATATGCCGTTTTGAACGAACTCAATAACGTTAAAATCCGCGGAAGCAAAATCGACGTTCAATTAAAGCAAAATATATATAACGATTTGTTTTTAAAGGAGAAAAATATCACCGCGAACAGGCTTTTGAAATATTTAACCGTAAAGGTCGACAAGAGTTTGACGGCGGAGGATTTGTCCGGATTCGATAAGGACGGCAAGGGCTTTAATTCTTCGCTTTCGCCGCATATTTGTTCCCGTCCGATTGTAGAAAAATTGAAAGAGACTTGCAAAATCCCGGAGGAATATGCCGTCGAAATAATCGAAAACGTAATTTTATGGCGGGCGTTGCTTTCCGATAAGGATATGCTTGTCCGGAAAATAAAAAAAGAATACGCGGCGATCCCGGACGGTATTATAAAGGATTTGAAAGGCTTAAACGGATCGGCGTTCGGCAGGCTGAGCAAGAGGTTTTTGACGGAGGAGTTCGTCTCGGACGGGGTAACGGGGGAATATACTTCGATCATAAATCTGCTATGGAATACCAACGAAAACCTTATGGAAATTTTATATGACTCCAAATACAATATCCAAAATGCGCTGGCTCAAATGAACGGAAACTCAAACGGCGGATTTTCATACGCGGACATCGAGGAAAGTTACGGCGCGCCGAGCGTCAAGAGGGCGGTTTGGGAAGCGTGTAGAGTTTGCGGCGAGTTGATCGATCTCAACGAGGGCAGAATTCCCGACAAAATTTTTATCGAGGTTACGAGAGAAACGGGCGATAAAAAGAAGGGAAAATCCGGCGATAAAAAGAAGGGCAAACGGACAAAGACAAGAAAAGAACAAATCAAAGAACTTTATAAAGAGATCAAAAAACAAGATATCGGCATCGCGGAATTGGAAAAGGAATTGGAAAAGCAAAGCGATTCGCGGCTTCGCAAAGAAAAATTATTTTTGTATTTTACGCAATGCGGCAAGTGCGCTTACAGCGGCGAACCGATCAAAATTGAAAATTTAGACGACGATAATATTTATGATATAGATCATATCATTCCGCGTACGCTTAGAAAAGACGGCAGTCTTGACAACAAAGCGCTGGTAAGAAAAGACTTAAACAACAAAAAAAGCGACAAATATCCGTTAATAAAAACCGAGGAGATTTATAAAAATATATCGAAATTAACGCCGATGTGGGCGGCGTGGAAAAAGGCAAAATTGATTTCGGTTGAAAAATTTGACAGGCTTACGCGCACTACGGAGTTGACGGAAGACGAAATAAAAAACTTTCTCGCGCGTCAGTTAAATTTTACGGGACAGTCCGCGATTCTTGCCGCAAGCCTTTTTAAGAGAAAATTCGGCGTCGAACAGACACCTTCTACGAAAAAAGGCGAACAGCCGAACAAAAAACCCGAAATCGTTTACAGCAAAGGCGGAAACGTCGGCGATTTCCGTCAAAAATTCAATATAATAAAATGCCGCGACGTAAACGATTTGCACCACGCCTACGACGCGTATTTGAATATCGTAGTGGGCAACGTCTATAACGAACGCTTTAATCATAACATAAATTTGTGGAAAAATGAAGAGGATAAATTCGCGCAATATAACCAAAACCATCTGTTTGAATACAACGTTAAGGACGCTTGGCGCGCTAACTCCGCGCCGAAACCCATAAGACCGAAAGAGGAGAATTTTCCCGATAAAGATCAATATCGGCGGGCTATGGACGAATATCGGCGCGGATTCGCTGAATGGCTCGATAACTCTCCGACGATAAAGACCGTAAAGGGCGTCGTATCGAAGCCGTATTATACCGTCACGAAAAAGGTCGTCGAAAACAAGGGCGCGTTCTATGACGAAACCATTTACGGCGTGGAAGTAAAGCAAAAGAAATTTAAAGAAGGCGGAGGACTCAAAAAAATTAAAGACGCCGCCGTCCCGATAAAGGGCTGTGATAAAAATCCGCGCGGCGATATGCGGAAGTACGGGTATTTTAAGAGCGAAAACCCCGCGTATTTTATGATCGCGGAGCATACCGTTACAAAAAACGAGGGCAAGAAAAAATGCGAATTTCAAGAGCGGACGTTTATTTCCGTTCCGATTTTGGACAAAAGCCGAATCGAAAAAGACGCTTTGAAGTTTTTGAGTGAGGATTGCGGGCTTGTAAATCCTAAAATCATCGCGTCCAAGGTCTATAAATATACATTGTTCGAGATGTCCGGGACTCCCGTCAGGTTGGCGGGGTTCGTCGAATGGCATAACGCCGTCGAGTGGTTCGCAAGCGGTTTCGCCGCGGAATATATAAAACTGCTCGCGAAATATAAGAAGTACGTAGAGGCGAAAATATTCAAAGAGAACGAAGTAAAGGATAAGACCGAAATAACCGTTTCGGGCGACGGCGTAAACAACACAAAAAAACAAACGATAAGCAAGCGGTTGAACCTTGATTTGTTCAACGAAATCAAGGCGCAGTTGGAAAAAAATATTTATAAGGGAAATAAGGTATTGTACGGAAAACTGACCGGCGAACACGCGGACAAATTTAAGGACTTGGACATAATCTCCCAAATAAAAATATTGGCGGAACTTATGAAAGTGTTGAAAAGCGGCGCGGGACGCGGGAATCTGTCGGATATCGGCGCGAGCGGTTCGTTCGGCAGGTTTACGGGAAGCGCAAAGATAGACGCGCCGCTGGTTATGATCAAAGAATCGGTTACGGGCGTCAAAACTAAGCGGACGCAGATCTATCCTTTTAAGGGTTGCGGTTATAAAGAAACGTAATTTTTTCGTTCGTTTTTTATTCGTTAATACGGATTCCGGTTTTTATACGGACGAAAATTTATACCGCGGCGCGGAAAACGCCGTTCCGATATTGCGAAATCATTACGGGATTAGCTTAAAGCCTTTAAAGGCTTTTCGGGCAAAAGAATTATTATGGGATTTAGAACGATAGTCGTCAAAAACAGGGCTAAACTTGAAACCAGACTCGGATATTTGATTATACGCGGCGACGAGGAAAAGTGGTGTAATATTTCGGAAATCGACGCCTTGATTGTCGAATCCACCGGTTGCGCCGTTACCTGTCAGGCGTTGCTGGAACTTTTAAACGCCAACGTAAACGTCGTGTTTTGCAACGAAAAGCATATGCCGTACGCGGGATTGACGCCTTTCAGCGCGAATTACGGAAGCAGCGGGAATATTAAAACGCAGTCGCGTTGGGACGCGGACAAAAAATCCGCTTTATGGAGGAAAATCGTTTCGCAAAAGATTTTTTGGCAAATGAGAGTTTTGGAAAAATACAACGAAGCGGAATCCGCCGATATGTTAAAAAAATACATCGGGGAGATAACGGAAAACGACGCGACAAACCGTGAGGGACACGCGGCGAAAGTCTATTTTAATTCCTTATTCGGAGTTAATTTTTCGAGAAGAAACGGAGGGCGGATAAATTCCGCCCTAAATTATGCCTACGCGGTTTTGATGAGCGAAATCGCAAGGTGCGTAACCGCTTCGGGCTATATAAACGCGCTCGGAATCCGGCACGAAAATCAGTTTAACGAATATAATTTGGCGTGCGACTTAATGGAGGTTTTCCGTCCCCTCACGGACGATTTCGTCATCACGTATTGCAAGGACGACGATTTTAAATCGGAGGCGAGTAAACTTCTTTCTATGAAAATAACGATTAAAAAACGGGAATTTTATTTGGATTCCGCATGCGAAATTTTTGTCCGTTCCGCGCTTAGGTTTATGAAGGGCGAGACGGACGAGTTAGTAATGGTCGAGGGTTACGCGATATAGGTATGCGGAATTGCGTTAGTAAAAGTCGACGGCCGCGCGGTATAGATATGCGGAATTGCGGCTTTTTGGTTTGTCCGCTATGCTTATGAACGCACAATAAAACGGCGGATAAAATCGGAAAGATATGAGATACAGATATATGAGGATTTTAGTGTTTTTTGATTTGCCGACGCTCACGTCGAACGACGGCAAGGCTTATCGCGGATTTCATAAATTTTTAATAAAAAACGGCTTTATTATGCAGCAATATTCCGTCTATTCAAAACTTGCTTTGAACGGAACGCAAGCTGAAAGCGTTAAGGCTCTGCTCCGCAAAAACGTTCCGCAAAACGGGCTTGTCCAATGTATCGAGATCACCGAAAAACAATACGCGGATATCGAATATATGGCGGGCAAGGGACAGACAAAAATTTTGGATTCGGACAAAAGATGGACAGAATATTAGGCGGCGCATACATGCGGTTTAAAAATACGGAAAAAACCGAAGACAAAATTTGAAAGTAAAAGGCGGATAAAACGCGGATGTTTTTATTTAAGCATAACGACTGGGAGAATACGCCGGAAGTTTTTTCGGGCAGAGCGACCGTCGTAAGCATAGAAAATAAAGGCAAGTTGTGGTCGTACCTGAGCGAGTTGACGGAGGCTTGCGAGGGAGGAGAGAGCGGCTTTCTATTGACCGATAAAAAATACGAAAAACAATCGATTCAAAAATTTTGCCGGATCGAAACGAATTTGCCCGGCTTGACGCTGAATTCAAAAAAACTCATAACCGCGCTATATAAAAAATACGGCGCGATAACCGCCGAACCCGAATATGAGTACGAATTTAAAAGTAAAGTCGAGGAATTGTATTGTTTTTGCAAAAAAATCAGTACGGACGTCGGGTACGACGTCGTTTTAAACGAAGATTGCGATGCGGGCGGCGTTTTTAAATTGTTCTCGCTTGAATTAAAAGAAAACTATAAACGCTTGTTAGAAAAATTGACGGCGTATGTCAACGCGTGCGCGGAACTTTTAAAAACTAAAATATTTATATTCCTTTTTTTAACAAAATTTTTGTCAAACGAGGAATTGAAATTGTTTTTAAAGCATTGCGAAATTCAAGACGTATCCTTAATCTTAATCGAGGACGGGAGCGTTAATATAAAAACAATCGAAAATATAGAAATTCAAGAACTGATTATAGACTCCGATTTATGCGAAATTTTTAGAAAATAAATAAAACGACATTATGTTCTTGTAAAATATGCAAAATTATTTAAAACGATATTATGTTAATGCTATATACGCAAAAAAGACACGTTAGTGTCTTTTTGTTTGGCCATTACCTAAAAATCGGGATAAATCATATTATTTGAACTCGTTGAGTTATTTAAGATATGTCTATTATAGCACGGTTAATTTTTAAAGTCAACGGAAATAAGGAGATTATTATCTGAAAAATTCGGAATAAGCCATATTATTTTAGTCCGTTGAGTAATTTAAGAGGAGTCTATTATATAGCATATCTAATTTTGAAAGTCAACGGAAATAAAGAGGAGGATTTAAATCCGCTGATTTTCGATAATAGTATACACGGTAAACCGGAGAAAGTCAATAGTTTTTGAAAAAATTTTTTTGAAAAAACAATATTTTTAGGAAAAAAAACGGAATAAGTCAATAGTTTTAATGAAAAGGTTTGGGAATAAGTCAATGATTTTTAGGAAAAAAGCGAAAAAAGTCGATAGTTTTAAAAATAAAAATAGGCAAAATTGAGAAGTGAAATTACACGCCGGCATATAAAAAATCCGCCGTAAGCGGGCGTTTACCGTGAAAGAGTTGAGAATTTTGCAAATTGCAAGCAAAAGAATTGCAAATTTTGGCGAAAAGAGTTACAATAATAACATATCAGATTTCCGTTCGGGTTGTTTTATCTGGCGGATGGGCGGCAGTGTTTGCAAAGAGTGAAAAACGGGCGGAAAATAAAGTTAAGAGTTGCAATAATATAGCGTATTTAGATTTCCGTTCGGGTTGTTTTATCGGGCGGGCGGGCGATACGGATTGAAAAAAGTATTAAATTGACCGGGTATAAAAAATAGGGAGTTCTAAATCTGTGTGATAAAAAGTCATACCGGTCAAGCAAAATCATCACACAAACTTAGAACTATCAAAAAATAAATTTCGGGGGAAAAGGCTTTGAATTACAGGGTTTTTGTTGAGAAAAAGGAGAATTTTGACGTCGAAGCGGCGGGTTTGACGGAGAATTTTAAGTCGGTTTTGAATATCGAGGGGCTTGAAGCCGTTCGCGTTATTAATATTTATGACGTTTTTAATATCGATGAGAACGTTTTTAAAGCCGCTTGCGATACGGTATTTTCGGAACCGCCCGCGGATATTTTGTACACGGACGGAATTATTTTGGACGGAAGTGCGCTTAACGCGGAAAAATCGGTAAAAAACGGGAATAATTGCGTCGAAAATAATCAAAAAAACGGTGAAAATTATGCCGAAAAAGGTATAAAAAGCGGTGAAAATTGCGTTGAAAACGGGCTGAAAAACTGTGAAAATTATACCGAAAAATGTATAAAAAACGGTGAAAATTGCGTTGAAAACGGAGCAAAAAACGGCGGAAATTACGTTGAAAACGGACTAAAAAACGGCGGAAATTATGCCGGAAAAGGGCAAAAAATCGGTGAAATTCATAACGAAAACGGAGAAAACTATTCCAAAGGGGAGCGGCTTGACGGAAGTAAGGGCGGATTGTCAAAAAATGCCGTCGATTTGAGGGGAAAGGTCTTTTTTGCGGTCGAGTCTTTGCCCGGGCAGTACGACCAAAGGGGCGACAGCGCGGAGCAGTGCGTGCGTTTGATCCGTCCCGACGGCAACGCCGTCATAAAGAGCGGTAAACTCTTCGTTTTGGAAGGGAAAATCAGCCCGTCCGATCTCGAATTTATCAAAAAACAGGTCATAAACCCCATCGAAAGCCGCGAAAAAAATCTCTTCGTCCTCGAACCGCCCAAAAGCGCGCGCGCGGATCGCGCCGTACCCGTCTTGAAGGGCTTTAACGGGTTGTCCGTCAAGGGATTGGACGGGATGAAAAAGAATATGGGGCTGGCTATGAATACCGCGGACCTGGCTTTCATTCAAAAGTATTTCCAAAATATCGAAAGACGCGACCCGTCCGAAACCGAAATACGCGTCCTCGATACCTATTGGAGCGACCATTGCCGCCATACGACTTTCGAGACGGAGATCGCCGAAATCGAATTTCCAAAGGGAAAATACGGCGATTTGTTTAAAAAAACTTACGAAAACTATATAAGAAGCCGCAAAAACGTATACGGCGATAAGGAGAAAAACCGCGCGGTAACCCTTATGGATCTGGCTACCGTATGCGGAAAGGAGATGCGGAAAGACGGACGGCTGAACGATATCGAAGTCTCGGGAGAGGTCAACGCCTGCTCGCTCTACGTCGACGCGGAAACGGAAAACGGCGTCGAAAAATGGATCTTGCAGTTCAAAAACGAAACCCATAACCACCCGACGGAGATCGAACCTTACGGCGGCGCGAGTACGTGTATCGGCGGCGCGATCCGCGACCCGCTCTCGGGGCGCGCCTACGTCTATCAATCTATGAGAGTGAGCGGAGCGGGCGACCCAACCGCGCCCGTTTCAAGCGCGATCGAGGGCAAACTCCCTCAGCGCGTCATAACCAAAAAGGCGGCGCAAGGCTTTTCCGCTTACGGAAATCAAATCGGACTCGCCGCGACGCATATAAGCGAAATCTACCACGAGGGCTATACGGCGAAAAGATTGGAGGCCGGCTTTGTCGCGGGCGCGGTGAAAGCGGAAAACGTCAGACGCGAAGAACCCTCCCCGGGCGACGTCGTGATCTTATTGGGAGGACGCACCGGCCGCGACGGCATAGGCGGCGCGACGGGAAGCAGCAAAGAACACGACGCCCTCTCCACCGAAAAAAGCGCGTCCGAAGTCCAAAAGGGCAACGCGCCCGAAGAAAGAAAAATTCAACGGCTGTTTAGAAATCCCGCCGCGTCGCGGTTGATTAAAAAATGCAACGACTTCGGCGCGGGCGGCGTCAGCGTCGCGATCGGCGAACTCGCGGACGGCATAAAAATCGACCTCGATAAGGTTACGACGAAATACGACGGGCTGAGCGGAACGGAACTCGCAATCTCAGAATCGCAGGAGCGTATGGCCGTCGTAACCGATAAAGCCGACGCGGAAAGGTTTATCGCGCTCGCCGCGGAGGAAAATTTGGAGGCGGACGTCGTCGCCGAAATAACGGGCGGCGGACGGCTCGAAATGAAATACGGCGGAAAACCGATCGTGGACCTCAGACGCGACTTTTTGAATACGAACGGCGTTCGGGCGCGCGTCGCGGCGGAAATCGAAGCCCCGAAGGACGGAGCGTTTCCGAACGCGGAGGAGGAAAACGGAACGCCGAAAAACGGGTTGTTTTTGAATCCCGCTTTTGAAATAAGGAAAGCGAAAGACGGACGCTTTTTGAATTCGGGGACGGGAATAGACGGCGCGAAAGACGGACGCTTTTTGAATTCGGGGACGGGGATAGACGGTGAGAAAGACGGACGCTTTTTGAATTCGGGGGGCGGAATAGACGGTGAGAAAGACGGACGTTTTTCGGATTCCGCGTATTCCGAAAACGGCGGTATAGAACCGCGGAATTTAAATGGAAATATAAAGGAAAAATTCTTGAAAAATCTCGCTCAATTCAACGTCGCAAGCCAAAAAGGATTGGTCGAAACGTTTGACAATACGATCGGCGCGTCCACGGTTTTGATGCCGTTCGGAGGGAAATATCAGGAGACTCCGGCGGACGTTTCGGTTCAAAAACTGCCCGTAAGGGGCCGGACTAAAACCGCGAGTATCGCCGCCTACGGCTATAATCCGTACCTTTCGGAGCGGTCGCCCTTTCACGGCGCGCTGTATGCCGTCGTCGAGTCCGCCGCGAAAATCGTAGCCGCCGGCGCGGGCTTTTCGGGAATACGCTTCACCTTTCAGGAATACTTTGAAAAACCCGGAACGGACAAAAAAAGATGGGGTAAACCGCTTGCCGCCCTGCTCGGGGCGTATGCCGCGCAGCAAGCCTTAGGATTGCCCTCTATCGGCGGCAAGGACTCTATGAGCGGCACGTTTAAAAATATAGACGTACCCCCTACGCTCATCAGTTTCGCCGTCAAAACCGTGAATACGGACGACGTAATAAGCGCGGAATTCAAAAAGGCGGGACGGAATATATACCTCTTTTCCGCGCCCTCAGACGACTGCGGAATCATCGATTTTGAAAGGCTGAAAGATAACTTTTCGGAAATTACGGAAAGAATTAAAAAGGGGAGCATATCGGCGGCGGCGGCGGTTCGATTCGGCGGCGTCGGCGAAGCGTTGGCGAAAATGTCGTTCGGAAACGGGATCGGATTCGAGGTGAATTTCGACGCGGACGGGCTTTTTGAATTCCGTTACGGCGCGATCGCCGCCGAGTCCAAAGACGAGATAGACTTTCCGGGCGCGCTCAAAATCGGACGCACGACGGAAAGCGGATATATGGAGATCAACGGGGAAAAAATCGAACGGGATGAGGCTCTCCTTGCGTATCGTTCGACTTTCGAGAGCGTATTCCCGAGCAAAAAAGACTTGGGACGCAACGTCGTTCCCGTCAACTTTACGGCGGAACCGTCGTTCGCTGCTTTTAAATACGCAAAACCAAAGGTCGTTATACCCGCCTTTTACGGGACGAATTGCGAATACGATTCGGAAAGCGCGTTCTTAAACGCGGGAGCGGAAGTGTCCGTTCCGATATTCCGCACGCTCTCCCCTAAGGTCATCGAAGAGTCGATCGACAATCTCGTGCGAGAGATCAAAAGCGCGCAGATAATTATGTTCCCCGGCGGCTTCTCGGCGGGCGACGAACCGGACGGGAGCGCGAAATATATCGCGAACGTCATAAGAAACGCCAAAACCGCAGACGCGATAAACGAGTTTTTGGCGCGGGACGGGCTGATCCTCGGCGTTTGCAACGGCTTTCAAGCCCTCATAAAAAGCGGACTTGTGCCGAACGGAAAAATCACTCCGCAAAACGAAGGCTCGGCGACGCTGACTTATAACGCGATCGGACGGCACGTTGCGAAAATCGTACCCGTCAGAATCGCGTCGAATAAATCGCCCTGGTTTTACGGCTTTAAGCCGGGCGATATTCACTATACCGCCATGAGCCACGGAGAGGGCAGACTCGCCGCGCCGCAAAATCTCGTGAAAAATTGGATCGAAAACGGGCAGATCTGCGCGCAGTATGCCGACCTCGACGGAAATCCCACTATGCTGGGCGAGTTTAATCCGAACGGATCGGTTATGGCGGTCGAAGCCTTGTGCAGCCCCGACGGAAGGATTTTGGGCAAAATGGGGCATAACGAAAGGACGGGCGATGGGCTTTATAAGAATGTTTACGGCGATAAGAACGGGGATTTGTTTAAAAACGGAGTGAAGTATTTCGCTTGACGTATCGTAGGGCGTTTATATAACGTTTTTCGCGGTATAGTACCGCGAGGAAAAGGTGTTTTTTATTATGGGAACGAGAGTTTTTTGATAATACCGCGCGCCTTGCCGTACGGATTGTTTTTCGCGGTATAGTACCGCTAAAAACGTTATATAAGTATGATATAATGCGTTATATAAACGCCCCGCACTTGGAAGCGTCGGGTAAATTCGCCCCACCCCTTTGATCCCATTCCACGGAGGGGAATATAAGGAAAGTGAGGGAAGTTTCGCCCCACCCCTTTGATCCCATTCCACGGAGGGGAATATAAGGAAAGTGAGGGAAGTTTCGCCCCACCCCTTGCCCCTCCCACGGAGGGGAATTTGAGGACGGACTTACACTCTTAATCTCAACTTTTTAAAAGGATATGGAGTCGGGTATACGGCATAAAAATAAAAGACATAATAAAAACAAAGAACGCAATGAAAAATTCGGGAATAAAACAAAGGACGCAATAAAAAATTCGGGAATAAAATAAAGGACGCAATAAAAAATTCGGGAATAAAAACAAAGAACGCAATGAAAAATTCGGGAATAAAACAAAGAACATAATAAAAAATTCGGGAATAAAACAAAGAACATAATAAAAAATTCCGTATAACAAAAAAAATACTATAAAAAATTCCGCCTAACAAAAAAATAGGGAGCGTAAAAAATGAAAGTTCTAAAAAGAAGCGAAATCGATGAAAAATATAAATGGGCGACCAAAGATATTTTTGAGAGCGACGGGGCGTTTTATGCCGCGCTGGACGCGCTTTCAAAAAAAACGAACGCAATCTCCGCCTATAAGGGGCGGCTGGGCGATAAAAAAATCCTCTTGGAATGCTTAAAGGAAAGCGACAAAATTTCATACGACCTCAATCTCCTCGGACTCTACGCCCATATGAAAAAGGATGAGGACACAAAAAATAACATTTACGGCGAAATGTTCGACAGATTAATCGCGCTGTCCGTCAAAATCGGCTCGGATTCGTCCTTTTTGACGCCCGAATTGTCGTCGTTCGGCGAAGAATACTTAAAAGAATTGATCGCGGATAAGGATTTTTGCGACTACGACTATATGCTGACCGAAATTTTGAGAAATAAAGCGCACATCCTCTCCGAAAAAGAGGAAAAATTGCTGACCGAAATGTATTCCTTTTCGTCGAAATTCAAAGAAACATTTAATATGTTCGACAACGCGGATATCGTTTTCGATAAGGTTAAAACGGAAAACGGTTCGGTCGATTTGACGCACGGACTGTACGGCGTACTCCTCCAAAACGAAAACAGAACGGTCAGAAAACGCGCCTATACCTCGATGTTTTCCGCGTTTAAACGCAATATCAATACCCTCGCGGCGAATTATTCCGGAAACGTTATGAAAAACGTGTTCGTTTCACGCGTCCGAAACTATAAAAGCGCGCTCGATAGGGCTTTGTCGGGCGAAAATGTGGACGTTTCGGTGTACGATAACCTCATAGAATCGGTCGGCGAAAATACCGCCGCCCTGCACGACTATATCGCGCTCAGAAAAAAAGCCTTGAAATTGAAAAAAATCACCTTCTATGACCTCCACGTACCATTAGTCGAAAACGCCGACGTCAAACTCGAATACGAAGACGCTTACGCGCTCGTCAAAAAAGCCCTGTCGCCTATGGGCGCGGAATATTCGGGGCTGCTCGGCGAAGCATACGAAAACGGTTGGATCGACGTTTGCGAAAGCCGTAACAAAAGAAGCGGCGCGTACTCCGCCGACGCTTACGGCGTTCACCCTTACGTTATGCTGAATTACCAAAAAACGACGCACGACGTCTTTACGATCGCCCACGAAATGGGACACGCCCTGCATTCCTATTATTCAAATAAAAATCAGCCGTTCGCTAAGGCGGGCTACGAAATTTTCGTCGCGGAAGTCGCAAGTACCGTCAACGAAGTGTTGCTCCTCGAATATCTCATCGAAAACGCGGACGCGAAATCGAAAAAATATTTCCTTTCCTATTATCTCGATATGTTCCGGACGACTCTATTCCGTCAGGCGATGTTCGCGGAGTTTGAACGGTTCGCGCACGGGCTGGCGGAAAAAGACGAACCCTTAAACGCGGTTTCACTCTGCGGCGGCTACGCGAAGTTGGGAAAAAAATATTACGGAGAGGATATCGAACACGACGGGTTGATTTCATACGAGTGGGCGAGAATTCCGCATTTTTATAACGCGTTCTATGTCTATAAATATTCGACGGGCATAATATCCGCCGTGTCAATCGCCGATTCAATCCTGAAAAAAGGCGCGGACGCCGTCGCGGAATATAAAAAATTTTTGTCCGCGGGAGGAAGCGCGCCGCCCGTGGAAATCTTGAAACTCGCCGGCGTGGATCTGACGAAAAAAGAACCGTTCGAAAAGGCGATGGGCGTCTTTAAAAGAGTTTTGAACGAATTGAAAAAAGAGATTTTATAGAGTTTTTTTTAGACAGAGCGGGGAATTAGTGCGTGAAAAAACTTTTTTAAAAAAAGAAATAATAAAAATTTGAAAATAAGGAATACGGGAGAAAACTTTTTGAAAAAAGTTTTTCTCCCGTACCCTCTTTCAAAAACTTTTAGTGAAGGGTGTTTTTTTATTTTCGTTTTTTTTATTCGTTGTTTAAGAAAATAATAAAAATTTGAAGGAATATGCGTGAGAAAACTTTTAGTGATTCCGCATCGGTATAATGCGCCGAAAAGGCGGGCATATAAGTTGTTCTTATCAGTACATAAGGAATAATTAGAATTAAATCGCTTGACAAACTAACGCTTGTTAGTTTATAATATATCCGAGATCAAGCGTAACGAATACGGAAGCGCGCTTTGTAAAAAGGGAATAATTTCGGCGCGGCTTTGACGGGTCCAAAAAAGGGAAGTGTCTTTTGTATTGCTTGTTTTGCTTGCTTTGCCGACTGCAACTCGTCTTACGCTTGTCTCATATTTTTTTTGATATTAACGATCGGCGGCGTGCCGGCGGTAGTTCGGTGAACGGCGGACGTTTGTATTTTAGTAATCGGCGGTCGGCGGTTAGCGGCGGAGGCATTTTAGCGGTCGGTGAACGGCGGTATTTTGGTGATCGGCGGTCGGCGGCGGTGATTGTTAGAGATTATCGGACGCGTACATATGCAAAGTGTAATACGTTTTTTTTTAAAGAAGCCGAACGGGGGATATTAAATTTCCCGGCGGCGGCAAAGCGCAATACGTTTTTCTAAAAGGATTTAAATAGTTTTCGTTATACGCGGCGGATTTTTTGACTCTCCGAAAAGTTTTTTTTACGGACTGGTTATGCCGCGAAAGGTTTTTATCGCCCCGTGAATAACCGCGCAAGCGTTTATGCCCGTACTCGGGTTTTCCGGGCGGTTTTTTATCTCGGCGTGTTTATACCGGAAAAAATTTCTTGAAACATATCGTTTTTTTTTGATCGGCGGCGGTCTTTTCGGTCGGCGCGCGAATTGTTCCGAAGGTCGTTTCCCGTTTTATTTGAATCCTTTTGAGAAAGTTTTTGCCCGCCCGCTTTTCGTTGGGCGGTGTTTTTTTTTAAGAAATAAACCGCCGGATAAACCGACGGTTTTGGTTAATGTTTTTTTAGATTGCGGTTGAGGGAGTTGTGAACCGCGGCGGGAGGATATGCCAAAATATCCCTAAATCCCGTTTAGTTATCGGAGATTCCCATAAAAAAATTTCCGCAAACGTATATATTGTACGTTGTTTATTTGTTTTATTTTTATCCGCAATTTTGCATTTCGCATTATTTTCTATATCCCCATATTACGGGTCTATTACTATAATTCCAAGCAGAATCCCATCCGCCCTGTGCTCCGTCCGCTTCGCAGTATATCGTTAATTCGGGGCAATAAGCGAACGCTTTCGCGCCTATCCTTTTGACCCCGTTCGGTATCTCTATGCTCCGTAATGTTTCAAACCGATAGAACACGTTTGAGGCTATCCCGACGGTTTCCGCCTTTAACGTTATATCCGTCCGGCCGTCCTCTTTGTATCCCACCGCCCATTTGTCGGCATATACTACTCCTCTGCCCGCATTGTTCCATATACCCGCCTCATAGAACGCATTCGCGCCTATACTCTCCACGCCGTCCGGTATCGCTACGATAGATAATGACCAACAACCGTTGAAAGCATTAGAACCTATGTTCTTAACGCTATTCGGTATTACTATACCGCTTAATGATTTGCATGAAGAAAACGCGAACGAGCCGATGCCCGTTACGGGCTTACCGTAATACATACTCGGTATTATTACGTCCGCCGCCTTTCCGTTATAATCCGTTACCTCATATGAATCCGCCGCCGTGTCTTCAAATTCTAATCCGTATTCAAAAGAATCCGCCAATTCCCATTCGGCGGTAAAGGTTTTATTCCCCGCGCTTCCTTTTTCTATCCCCGAAACGAATTTTCCGTCTTCGCGCCAGCCCTTGAAAACGCACACCTTTTGCGTCGGATCTTTCAAGGTTATTCCGTCCTCTTCGGTATATTCGGTCGGATTATCCGCGTTGTTTGTTCCGCCGTTCATAATATATGTAACGGCATATTTAGCCGGCTCTTTCGCGTTTTTTTCCGGGTTGAAAATCCCTTTTAAAAATTCGCACGAACACATCGCGATAAGCGAGACCGCTATTACGGCAAACGCAGGCAAAAGCCTTTTAATGAAAAACCTTGAAAATTCTTTATTACGGGACTCGTCCATCGCTTCGCGCTCCTTTTAGTATTTTGAATATGTTTTTTAGAACCCGCGTACCCGGATGAAAATATCGGATCAGCGAGAGATTTTTCCACTTTTCAAAGCGTTTTTTGAAGATATAGCGGCGGCCGATGATTTTTTTATTTCGCTTTTTCGGGCGTCCTTTTGACCGCGCCGTTAAAGAGGCTGAATTTCAGGGTTTTGTCTTCTCCGTTTTCCGTATAGCGGACGGTATAAGAATTGTTTTTGAAATCGACGGAGCGGATTTTTATTTTTGCGTCGGAAAGCATATATTCGAGCGTTTTATTCTGCTCTTCGCCGTACCGGTTTACGTCGTCGGAAGTGAAAAGCACTCCGCCCGTAAGTTTTATCAGCGTCGCGATCAGTTTGCGTTGGGAAAATTTCAGCCCGATATTATAGCCGCGCAGCAAAAAGACGTCGGGGTCGTTCAAAAAAACTCTGCCGTTTAAGTGGCGGCGGTTCAGCCCGTTATGGATCGCGCCGCGTGTGTTGACGTCCTCTCTGTGTGTCGTCATTCCGAATATGAATTGACTCCAAGAAAGCCCCATATCCGCGCCGATTCTCATATATTCGACCTTATTTACGCAAGGGATGATCGGTACGCCGCATCCTAAAATCTCTTTTTCGCCCACGCATTCGCGGATAAAGTTAATCGCGTCGTACATATTTTCGGCGCGGGACTTGCCGCAAAGAGGTATGACGCTCGCGGCGTAGAGAAAATCGAGTTTCACAAGGTCGTAGCCCCATTCGTTCAAAACGACGTCGAAAAAGTGTTTTATATGCTCGCGAACCTCGGGCAGATAAAAATTAAGACCGCAAAAACCGCCCCAATTCGGACCCATAACGAGATTTTCGCCTTTTTCGTTCTTTATGAACCATTCGGGATGTTCAGCCAAGACCTTAGAACCCAACTGCGCCCCCAAAGGAGCCAGCCAAAGCCCCGCTTTTAAGCCTTTTTTGTGAATCGCGTCCGCGATAGTTTTCATACCGTTAGGGAATTTTTTTCCGTCGACGGACAGCCAGTCGCCGACCGCGGTTTGATAGCCGTCGTCGATCTGGAATGTATTGAATTTATTCGATTTTGCGGTCAGAGCGTCGAGATCGCGGAGAATGATTTCCTCGCTTATGTCTTGATAGTAGTTATACCAAGAGGTGTAGCCCTTTAAAATCTTTTTCGCACGCGGTTCCGCGCCCATTTTTCCGAAATACGCGTCGAAAATCTCGTCGTAGCCCCCCTTTTTGACCAGCAGCGAAAAGACGTGGTACGCGCCGTCTATGACTACGCCCTCCAAATCCTTTTCGACGGAAATTCTGTTTTCCGGCATATCGGCGTAGATGACGGTGTAGCCGTTTTTTTCGTTCAGAGAGCCGATCAGAGTGTATTCGCCGTTCTCCTTAACGTACGTATACGATATGCTGTGAAAATATCCGCGGCGGTTGGTGTAGCGCGCGTAGCGGTAGTCGCCCGCGTTGATGAAAATAGGTCCCAAAGGACTCGTTTCGTTCTTTTTGAAAAGACTCGAACCGTTCATTCCGCAAAGCCTCTGCCAAAATTGAAACTTGCTTCCGTCCTTCCCGACCGCGCCCAAATCGCGCATCTTGTCCGCTTTTACGTATTCTCTGGTGTCCGTCCAGGATTGATGACCGTTGCCGAAAAAAACCGTGCCGCCCGTGAAATTATAATTGACCGTTAAGGCGATATTTTCAATCGAAATAGGCTTTTTGGTCTCGACGTATAGATTGAAAAGACCGTTTTTGAAGTCCTTTTTGACGGTGACGTCGTCGTTGTCCGCGGAAAAAACCTTTTTTGTTCCGTCTACGGAGTATTTTATCGACAGTTTTGCGTGTTCAAACATATTTAGACGCTCCTTACGTTAAATTGAAAATTGTATTAAGATATAATTTATATTATTATATCATAAAATTTTAGATTTTTCAATAGAAAAACCTATGATTTGATATTATTTCCCGTTAGTTTAATTTTCGGTTTAAAGAAAAAATTGCGAAACGGAAAGTAAAAAAAATAAAAAACTTTAATGAAAACGCTTGACGGAAATATTTTTGAGGTGTATAATGGGTGCGTAAAGGTCAAAGAAAGTCAAAGACAAATACGGCTTCACCCGGCGGAATTGAAAAATATAGGCGGATACGCGAAACGACGGGAAAGGCGTTCGTATGACGGATATAAGCGGTTTAATTGAAAAATTTATTCTCGGAGTTATAGGCGGAAGAGGAGAGATTATTATCAACGTAACGGGAAGGGTTTTCGTATGACGAATATAAGCGATTTAATTGAAAAATTTATTCTCGGAGTTATAGGCGGAAGCGGAGAGATTATCATCAACCGGAACGATCTTGCAAATCGTTTTGAATGCGCGTACAGTCAGATTAATTACGTTTTGAACACAAGGTTCACCGTGGAAAAGGGTTACGCGATCGAAAGCCGCAGAGGGGGCGGAGGATATATACGTCTTTTCAGAATGTGCGGCGGCGACTACTTCAAGAATATTTTGGACGGCATAAAAAACGCGCCTTTATCCTATAATAAGTGTGCGCATATTATAGAGAGAATGATTATAGACGGCGTTCTGTCCGTCAAAGAAGGCGAAATTTTGTCCTCGGCTTTGAGCGCGAAGGCTCTTTGCGGTCTTAAAAACGGCGGAGAAATCAGACGGGATATTTTGAGCGAAGTCGTAGTCAAACTTTGGAAAGAAAACGAGAACGGAGAACGCGGAGAATTTAAGTGAGAACGGGAAGCGCGGAGAATTACGGGAGAGTGATTGCGGGCGCAAGTATTGAGGGAAATAATATCCAAATTTCAAGAAAGAAAGATAAACGGAAATACGGAAATTTAAAAAAGGCAGTTTTCAAAATGAGTGATAAAAATCGGTATAAATCCAAAACGGTCGCCCCACCCCTTTGATCCCCTCCCACGGAGGGGAATATGAGGAAAGTGGGGGAAGTGTCGCCCCACCCCTACCCCTCCCACGGAGGGGAAGATGAGGAAAGTGGGGGAAGTTTCTCCCCACCCCTTGGATCCCCTCCCACGGAGGTGAATATGAGGAAAGTGGGGGAAGTTTCACCCCACCCCTTTGATCCCCTCCCACGGAGGGGAATATGAGGAAAGTGGGGGAAGTTTCACCCCGCCCCTTTGATCCCCTCCCACGGAGGGGAATATAAGGAAAGTGAGAGGATTCGCCCACCCCTACCCCTCCCACGGAGGGGAATATAAGGATAGAGAACCGCTAAGCGGTAAATAACCGCCGCCGACCGCTGACCACTATTTTATCATACATTTTTAGAATTATCAAAAAAAAAACACCGAAAGGATAAAATACAGAAATTTAAAATCAAAAACAAGCGGCTTATGCCGTTCGGGTTAGAATTATCAAAAAAAGAAAAAACACCGAAAGGATAAAATACAGAAATTCAAAATCAAAAACAAGCGGCTTATGCCGTTCGGGGAGGAAATATATGAACAAATTTACTTTGAATTACAATAGGGTTATGCGTATCGCGGAGGAAAAAGCGCGCGCGACGGGCGGCGTCATCGGGACGGAACATATCTTGTACGGAATGCTGAGGGTCGAAGACAGCGCGGCGGCGGAACTCCTCAAAAAAGCCGGTATGAATTTAGGGATCGTAGAACGCATTTTCCCCAAAAACGGCGGCGAGTCCCAAAGCGTGTTCGTCTATTCGCCGCGCGTCAAGCGGATTATCGATAAGACGGTTACGATGTTCGCCAGCAAGGCGTCGTTTATCGGCACGGAACATCTGCTGTTCAATCTCCTGCAAGACACCGAAAGCGTCGCTTACAGAATCATCAGAAATGCCGGCATAGACGCGGCGGCTCTGTCTTATTCCACATTTAATTACCTCTTGGACAACGCGGAGGACGACGATATCTTGGACGAGGTTCACGGATTGGGCTTTCAATTACGGATTCGCGAAATTCACGCGAAACAAGATCCCGGCGCGTTTCTGTTAGCGCGGTTTTATGCGGAAGATGAAAAAAAAACGGGAATGAACGAAACAAAAAACGGCGCAAAAAAATTTGAAAGAAAAGACTGGGCAAATCCCGATTACGCCTCGCTCGGCGTGGATCTGACGGACAAAGCCCGCGACGGAAAACTCGATCCCGTCATCGGACGTACAAAAGAAATCGAAAGAGTCATTCAAATCTTGTCGCGCAGAACGAAAAATAATCCCGTCCTTATCGGCGAACCCGGCGTGGGAAAATCCGCGATCGCGGAGGGCTTGGCGCAGATGATCGTATCGGGGAATATTCCCGAAACTTTGAAAAATAAGCATATATTTTCGCTGGATATCGGCAGCGTCGTCGCGGGAACGAAATACCGCGGCGAGTTTGAGGAGCGTTTGAAAAAAGCGGTCGGCGCGCTTATGAAAAACGGAAATATGATCGTCTTTATCGACGAAATTCATATGATCGTCGGCGCGGGTTCGTCGGATGGGGCGGTCGACGCGGCAAATATATTGAAACCTATGCTGTCGCGCGGCGAATTGCAGACGATCGGAGCGACGACGATCACGGAATATAGAAAATATATCGAAAAAGACGCCGCCTTGGAACGCAGATTCCAACCCGTTATGGTCGATCCGCCGAACGTCGAGGATACGAAAATCATCTTGAAAGGGTTGAGGGATAAGTATGAGGCGCACCACAAGGTTACGATCACCGACGAGGCGATAGACGCCGCCGCCGTGCTGTCCGACAGGTATATACCCGACAGATTCCAGCCCGATAAGTCGATCGATCTAATCGACGAGGCGGCAAGCAGAATACGCTTGAAAAGTTATTCCAAACCCGACGAATTGAGAAAGTTGGAGGACAAATTGGACGGCATAAACGCCTCTTTGAGTTCCGCGATCAAAAAACAAGAGTTTGATAAGGCAAGCGAAATCAAAGAGGAAAGACGTAAACTCGCCGTCGAAATACGCTTGAAAAACGAAATTTGGAGGGAGGAAATGGCGAATACGAAACTTGCGATCGGCGAAAACGAAATCGCCGATATCGTCTCGACGTGGACGTCTATCCCCGTGAAAAAATTGGTCGAAGACGAAGCGGAAAAATTGATGAACTTGGAATCCGTCATAAAAAAGAGAATTATAGGGCAGGACGAGGCGGTGCAATCACTCTCGCGCGCCATAAGAAGAGCGCGCGCCGGCATCAAAGATCCCAAACGCCCGATAGGCTCTTTCATATTCTTGGGTCCCACCGGCGTGGGCAAAACCGAACTCTCAAAGGCGGTCGCGGAGGCGATGTTCGGCGACGAAAACCTACTCGTCAGAGTCGATATGTCGGAATATATGGAAAAATTTAACGTCAGCAAAATCATCGGTTCCGCGCCGGGCTACGTCGGCTTCGGCGAGGGCGGACAACTCACCGAAAAAATCAGGAGAAAACCCTATTCGGTGGTGCTGTTCGACGAAATCGAAAAGGCGCACCCCGACGTGTTCAATATCCTGCTCCAAATCTTGGAGGACGGAATACTCACCGATTCGCACGGACGCGCCGTCAGTTTTAAAAATACAATCATCATAATGACGTCGAACGCCGGCGCGGCGGATATAAAAAACGCGCTGGGATTCAGTAAAGGCGGCGAACGCGACGAATATGAGGCGATGAAAGAAAAACAGATGGACGCGCTCAAAACCACCTTTAAACCCGAATTTTTGAACCGTATAGACGATATAATCATATTCAGAAAACTCTCCAAAGACGACATAAAAAAGATCGCGGGGATCATGGTCGCGAATATATCCAAACGCTTAAAAGACCGGAATATCTCGATCACCATAACAGATCGGGCGGTGGAATACCTCGTCGATAAAGGCTACGACGCGGAATACGGCGCGAGAAACCTCCGCAGAACTATTCAAAAAATGATCGAGGACAGACTTTCGGAGGATATAATAACGGGGAAATGCAAATTCGGCGACAATATAACGATCGACTACGAGGACGGCGGATTGCAATTCAAACGCAAAGCGGTAAAAACAGCGAAGAAGGTTTAAAATTTCAGAATAGCGGAGAAAAAAACGGATTTAAGCGAAATTTTAAAACGACGGAGAAAAAAGACGGATTAATACGGAATTTTAAAACGACGGAGAAAAAAACGGATTAATACGGAATTCTAAAACGACGGAGAAAAAAAGCGTATTAAAGCGAAATTTGAAAACGACGGAGAAAAAAAGGCGGATTAAAGCGAAATTTTAAAACGACGGAGAAAAAAGACGGATTAATACGGAATTCTAAAACGACGGAGAAAAAAGACGGATTAATACGGAATTCTAAAACGACGGCGAGAAAAAAGGCGGATTAATACGGAAATCCTAAAATAACGGGGAAAAAATTGCAAACTAAGGGCGGATTTTAAGAAAGGGCGTGTAAAACGGTTTGAGAAACGCTAAGAGTTTGTTATAATGTCTGTAATGAAAAAGGGTGCGAAGTCGTTTAATTACAGGTTTTACGCGGCGGCGGCGTTGATGCTCATAGGGGGTATTTTCACCGCCGTTTTTCTTGATTTTGCGTATTCGGCGTTTTTTGCCCTTGCCGCGTTGTTTTTGTTCAAGAAAAGAAGGGGTTTCGTCGTCTTTTTCATAATCGGCGCGCTGTACGTTCCGATCGCTAAGAACGCGTATGCCAAAAAAGCGCCGGAAGGCAGGATTTACGCCGAAGTTTACGGGCAGATAGACGGTTTGATTTTCGACGAGGGAGACGGCGCTTGCAAATTCGTCATAAAAGACGTTTTGATCGGCGGCGAAAAATATCCCGGACGCGCTTCCGTCAAGATGTACGCGGACGTCGTAATCACCGGCGCGGAGTTGAAACAGGGAAATACCGTTCATTTCGCCGGCGGCGTTTCAAAAAATAAATTGGATCCCACCGTGTCGATCGGGGTTTCGATGTATAACCACGGGATTTATTATTCCGTCGACGCGTACTATATCGCCGTCGTAGGAGAACCGAAATCGGGCGGCGCGCCCGCGTTCCGTCAAAAGATTTTCGAGGGGCTGTCCGAATATCTTTCAAGGGAGCAGGCGGGTTATGCCTACGCATTGATTTTCGGGGACGATACGGAGATGTCGGGCGAACTTATCGCGGCGTACCGCAATACGGGGCTTGCGCACGCCTACGCGGTTTCGGGTTTGCATTTTACCTTTTTGTTCGCCGCTCTTTCGGCGGTGTTCAATCTGAAAATGTTCAAAACTAAGGCGCGGAAAATAAAGGACCTCATCGCGTTCGCCGCGTTTTTGGCGTTCGCGTACGCTTGCGGCTTTTCGCCGTCCGTTACGCGGTCGATTATTATGATCACCGTCTATATGTACGCCGGCAGAGCGGGCAGAAAAAACGACGGGCTGAATTCACTCTGTTTTGCGGCGGTCGTGATTTTGCTTTCAAATCCTTTTTATATAATGGATTTGGGATTTCTTTTGAGTTTTTCGGGGCTTTTGGGGCTGATTTTGTTTTCAAAAACCTTTTCGCATACCTTTACCGCGATCGAAAATAAAATTATGCCGAGGATTTTACGCGGATATCCGACGGGAGAGGAGAGGGACGGCAAGACGGCGGACAAGAACGCCGAAAGGTATTTAAAGAGAGGAAAAGCGGAAACGGGAGCGAAAGAGGGAAATATAGAAACGAATTTAAATGATAGAGATTCCGAATTGACGTTGAGAAACGCAAACGAAAGATATCCGATAAACACAAATACCGAATCGGGTTTGAAAGACGGAAACGCAGAATCAAGGCTGAAAGATAGAAATGTAAAAACGAATTTGAATGATAGAAATATAGAATCGAGGGTGAAAGAGGGAAATACGGAAACGAATCCGCGATACGAAAGCGCGGAAGCGGATTTGAATGACGGAAAAACGGAAAAGGATTTGAAAAATAAAAATTCCGAACGGTATCTGAAAGAGGTAAACGCCGCCTTGAATTCGCAATACGAAAATACCGTACAATATTTGAAAGACGTAAACGCCGCCCTAAATTCGCGAAAAATAGACGTCGAAAAACACTTGAAATCATTTAATTCCAAAAAATCCGAAAACGAAAAAGAAAACCTCCCGCGCTCCGTAAAGGCGGCGAAAAAACTCGCCGGCGCAGTCAAAGAATCACTCGCGATGACCTTCGCGGCGAATATCGGCGTTTTTCCCATTCTCTGTATCTATTTCGGCGGAATTCCGCTCGTTTCGTTCGTCTCGAACCTATTCGTCGTCCCAGCCGTCTCAATCCTCTTTCCGTACCTCTTGACCGTCGGGATCGCCGCAATGTTTATACCTCCGCTAAACCTTTTCTTTTTGCCGGCGCGGACGGTAATCGATTGGATAAACGGCGCGGTGTACTTCTTTTCGCGGTCGCCGTTCTTTATAACGGACGGGTTTTTGAACGTTTGGACGTCGATTTTCGGAGAAGGATCCGCGTTTTGGTTCGCCGTCTTGTATTACGCTCTGCTCGTCTACCTCTCGAACGTCTATATCGGTCCGAAATTGTACCTGCGCAAACGTATAAAAAAGTTCTTTAAAAAGAAAGAGTAAGAGAGAGAGAGGGGGATTTTAATGCGAAGCGGAATGTCTTTAATAGGGGGGTAATGTCAGTGTGTTTTTGATATGGGGGTGCTTTTAATGCGAGAGAAAACTTTTTCGTAAAAAGTTTTCTCCCGCGCCCTCTTTCAAAAACTTTTAGTAACTTTGCGGCGTTTAAATACGCTTTTTTTATTATCCCGAACGGAGGGATTTTGCGGAAAATAAGAGAGTCCGCCCCACCCCTTGATCCCCTCCCACGGAGGGGAATGTAAGGATAATAAGGGAAGTTTCGCCCCACCCCTTAGATCCCCTCCCACGGAGGGGAATGTAAGGATAATAAGGGAAGTTCGCCCCACCCCTTGACCCCTCCCACGGAGGGGAATATAAGGGTAAAGAGAGACCGCCCCACCCCTTTTATCCCCTCCCACGGAGGGGAATTTTTGATGGAAAATTTATAGGGGTAGGGGGTATGTGGAAAAAGTCGTTGCAAAAAACGGAAAGAAAATTGAAAAATCCGAAAAAAAAGTAAAAAAAGTTAAAAAATCGGCGTAAAAACGCTTGACATAGACGACGACGACGACGACGTACAATATTCGTAGACAATAAACTAACGGGAGGATGTGGATAACTTAGGCTATTCACGCAAAAACGAATATGGAAAACGGCACGTTGTTGGAACTGAGAGAGCAGGCGAGATGTCGCGCGGAACTTGACGGGTTGATCAAAGAAAAGAAAACGCTCGACGATAAAATCAGCAAGACGCAAGCAAAACCGCATGTTGTCAAATTGGGAGTAATATTTTACATCTGGGAAGGGGGCTTTGCTAAATTTTTGTTGGCGGTCGGCGCGGTCGGCATAGTTGCGGGCATACTTTCGTTGAAAAACGGGTCTGTACCGTTCGGTATCGGAGCGATTCTCGTAGGCATTTTAGGGTTGGTTATAAGCGTTGCGCGCGCCAAAAAAGAAGCGGAAAAAGAGAACGCGGAGGAACGCTCTAAGTTAGAAAAGTACGAGATTGAAAAAAACAAGATTTCCGAATGGACCGTCCAAAGAGATAAGTTGTCAGATAGGATAAAGGAATCGGAGGAAAGATTTGACAAGTTGATCTCAATCTGCGGGATGCCGCGCGAGTATGCGGACGCGGAAAGCCTGAGACGTTTGATCGGCTATTTTGAGAAAAACAGAGTCGGTTCGTTAAGAGACGGGATCAACCTCTTGGTCGAGGAACAAAAAGCGGATGAAATACTGTCCAAACAAGAGGAGGAAAAAGACGAATATTTATGGCGAAATAACCACGCGGCTTGGATGGAAAAGCACGGAATAACGTATACAAGCGAAAAGAATTGGAAAGGCGAATATACGGGAGTTATCCGGTATTATCAAAACGGTAAATCTATACCCGATCCTTTTTTAGGTAAGTCGCCAAAACAGCTTAAAGACGAATGGGAGAAAGAGTTGAAAGAGTTGGAACAATTGGAAAAGGAAGAAATGGAAAGATTGAAAAAAGAAGGGTATTAGAATCGGTTGTTAGGCAGTGTCCGCGCGGAATTTTAAACGCAAAATAAAATCCCTCAAATCCGCTTCTTTGCCCCCCGCGCGGACATTGTTTAATATATATTCTAAGCCGAAAAATATTTTATATTGATAAGATGAGGAAAAATGTGGAAAAGGTTGCCGTGAAAAACAGAAGTGAAAGTAAAAAATCCGAAAAAAAAGTAAAAAAAGGTAAAAAATCGGCATAAAAACGCTTGACATAGACGACGACGACGACGACGTACAATATTTGTTGATAATAAAATAACGGGAGGATGTGGATAACTAATGGCGTTTTACTTTAAACGGTAAGCAATATTAGCGTTCACGCAAAAACGAATATGGAAAACGGCACGTTGTTGGAACTTAGAGAGCAATTTAGATACTGCGAGGAACTTGAAAATTTGCGTAAAGAAAAGAGAATAATCGACGATGCCGTTAATGAAGCCCAAAAACTCCAAGAGCGCAAAGTGAAAAATTTATTAGGGGGCGTTTGGAAATTCGGCGTGATCTGCGTCGTTTTGGGCACGCTTGCTTTTGGAATAAGTTTTTTAATGAGCGCGTTAAGCGGTAGTTTCGGAAACTTGGCTTACGAGAAAGCGATGGATGTATTTATAGAAGGGTTTACGTGGTTCGTAAGCGGCGCGCTTATAGCGGTTGGAATAGTTGGCGCCCTCATAGGTGAGTATTTCAAGCGCAAGGGATATGAGAAGATAGGGGGTATCATAGAAACGCTTTTTGGGTTTATCTTGATAGTGGGTGTGTTGACTCTTATAGGTCACAGTAGTTTAAGAGAGAGTCTTCATGACTCGCTTTCAGACGAACCGGTGGCAGAGATATGGGCGGATGCGGCCGAGGTGTCGGCAAAATCGGGATGGTTCGGAGTCGGGGTGATTATCGTGGGTGTCATAGGGCTGATCATAGGCTTGCACACCGCTCGTGCGCGTGCTAAACAATATAATGACAAAGTGCGCTTAAAGCAAGGAATGATTCCCGAATGGGTTGCAAAAAGGGATACGCTTTTCACCGCAATAAAAGAATTAGAGGAAAGATTTGACAAGTTGATCTCAATCTGCGGTATGCCGCGCGAATACGCCGATATGGAAAGTTTGAATAGTTTAATAGGCTATTTTGAAAACCATAGGGTGGAATCTTTAAAAGACGGGATCAATCTTTTGATAAGCGAGAGAAAAGAAAAAGAAAAAGGAAAAGAAATCTTGGAAAAATTGAAAAGTATAATGTAAAAGCAAAGGGTTTTTTTGAGAAATTGGGATTAAAAATCGGCGAACGGAGAGGAAAATATTAGCAAAAGCATATCCGCTTCTTTACCACCGCGCGGACATTGTTTAATATATATTCTAAGCCGAAAGAAACATTTTATAAGGAGAGTTTTATTATGTCGGTAGTTACATTGGTATGCAAGCAATGCGGAGGAAGTATCACGCTGGACGATTCAAGGGAGTTCGGGTTTTGTTTACATTGCGGTACAAAGATTTTGATACAAGAGGAAATTCAAAACATTTCGTATAACACCACGTACAGCACGCAGCAACATATTACTAAGATCATTCACGGCAGGGAAAAAACAGAAGCGGAGGAGTTTCTCAGGAACGGCGATACGCTTTTGGCGTTGAAAGATTACGCGAAGGCAAAGGAAGCCTACAAGCAAGCCGTCGACGCGAACCCCGGAGATTGGCGCGTATGGTTCGGATTTGTGCGGTTTTATACGGACAATCTTACGGATTTATATGATAAAATTCATTTGGAATATTTAAAGAAAGCGCGCTCGGTGGCGATGCCCGAACAGAAAGCGGAATTGGAAAAGGAATACGCCGATTATGCGGAACGCGCCGCCGCTAAAACGAAAGAGATAGTCTCGCAAGCGGAGAAGTGGGGAAAACTAATTTGACGGCATATGCGGAAGCCGTCGCCGCGAAAGAAACGGGGCAGTCTAAGTATTTGACGCGGGAAGAGGCGAACGCGCGGAGAAATAAGCGTCCTTTGCACCGATATATCTTGGCAATAAGGAAATTACGCGGCGTTTTACCCTCTTGATCGAGAGGGTTTTTATTTATTGCCGCGGTTAGCAACTGAGCGGCGGCGGTATTATTTAGCAAGTCGGCGGTCGGCGGTTAGCGGTCGGCGGTCGAGAAATATGAACCGTGATTAAAAAATATATAAAAAACTATTGCGTTGAGTTGCATAATGTGGTATAATAAATATGAAAGATAGAAAGATTGATTGGAATATATATAAAAATATGTATGCTAATCGGTCGCCCCACCCCTTAGATCCCCTCCCACGGAGGGGAATGTAAGGATAATGAGTGAAGTTCGCCCCACCCCTTGAATCCCCTCCCACGGAGGGGAATATAAGGATAATAAGGGAAGTTCGCCCCACCCCTTGAATCCCCTCCCACGGAGGGGAATGTAAGGAAAGTGATGGAAGTTCGCCCCACCCCTTTGATCCCCTCCCACGGAGGGGAATATAAGGATAATAAGGGAAGTTCGCCCCACCCCTGCCCCTCCCACGGAGGGGAATTATAGAAAATATAAAGGCTGAGAAGTGCGGATTATTAATAGCATACCGAAAGATAAAGGCTAAAAAACGCATACAATAATAACGTATACGAATAAAAAATGCACTATTAATAACTCATACCGAAAAGGACAAACCAAACAACGCATACAATAATAACGTATACGAATAAAAAATGCACTATTAATAACTCATACCGAAAGGGAAAAACCAAAAACGCATACAATAATAACGTATACGAATAAAAAACACGCTACTAATAACGCATACCGCAGATGTAAAGACTAAAAAACGCATACTATAATAACGCATACGAATAAAAAACACGCTACTAATAACGCATACCGCAGAGGTAAAGACCAAAAACGCATAATAAAAAAATGCGGAAAAAATAGGAGACACGAAAAATGGGAATTTTTGATAAGTTAAAAAGGCAGCTGCCTAAGGTAATCGAGTGGTCGGACGAGTCGTCGAATACGATCGTCTACCGCTATCCGATCACGGACAGAGAAGAGATTATGCAGGGTTCGCAACTCACCGTCAGGGAGTCGCAAAAGGCGATTTTTGTCGCGAAGGGGCAGATCGCCGACGTGTTTGAGCCCGGAAAATACAAGTTACATACGGATAACTTGCCGATTTTGACGAGGCTTTTTTCTTGGGGATACGCCTTTGAAAGCCCTTATAAGGGCGAGATTTATTTCGTCAACACGAAACAGTTCATAAACCAGCCGTGGGGAACGCCCTCGCCCATACCCGTCCGCGATAAGGATTTCGGAATGGCGCGTATCAGAGCGCGCGGAACGTTCTCTTTCCGCGTCAACGATCCCGCAAAACTAATGCGCGAGTTGAGCGGCACGGGGTCGTCCTACAAGACGGAGGACGTCTACGAACAACTCAAACAAATCATCGTTCACAATTTCGCGGACAGTATCGGCGAAGCCAAAATCCCCGTTTTGGATCTCGCCGCGAATTACCGCGAGTTCGGCGCGATCACAAAGGAACACGCGACGGCGGACTTCGACGCTTTCGGAATCGAAGTTACATCCATTTTTATAGAGGGAATCACACTCCCGGACGAAGTCTCGAAAGCCCTCGATTCCAGAACGTCGGTCGGTATGTTCAGCGAAGGCGATATGAATAAGTTGATCGGCTTCCAAACCGCGCAGGCAATCCCAGAAGCGGCGAAAAACCCGGGCGGCGGCGGTATGGCGGCGATGGGCGTCGGTATGGGAATGGGCTTTTCAATGATGAAAAACGTGTCCGACGCGCTGAACGGGTCGAATAATAACGCGCCGTCTAATAACGCGCCGTCTTCGCCCCAAAACCCGCCCGCTCCCTCCGTAAAATGCTATCAATGCGGCGCGGCTGTGCCGGCGGGAAGCAAGTTTTGCGGCGTGTGCGGCGCGGTGGTCAGCGTTACGGTCAAATGCTTAAAATGCGGCGCGGCGAATAATCCGTCGGCAAAGTTTTGTAATACCTGCGGAGAAAAACTCGGCGCGGGGGCGGCGGTGTGCAAGAAATGCGGCGCGGCTCTCGGCGACGGAGCGAGATTCTGCCCCGAATGCGGCGCGCCGAATTAATCGGTTTTTAGCGGAAAACGCGGCGCGGCGTGTTTGATAGATAAAAGAGTTAAGTAAGAAAGAAATTGTATTTAGAGCCTTATAAATTCCCCTCCTGCGGAGGGGAATTTTGGTTGCTGAATTATAATAATGTCGCCCCACCCCTACACCCCTCCCACGGAGGGGAATTTTGATTATGACGTATGGAGTTGGTTGCGGCGTATAGAGTTGGTTATGACGTGCGGAATTCGTTATTCGGTCGCCCCACCCCTACACCCCTCCCACGGAGGGGAATTTTGGTTATGACGTATGGAGTTGGTTGCGGCGTATAGAGTTGGTTATGACGTACGGAATTCGTTATTCGGTCGCCCCACCCCTACACCCCTCCTGCGGAGGGGAATTTTGGTTGCGGCGTATAGAGTTGGCTATGGCGTATAAAGCCGTCTATATTTAGCCCTTCCGTTTTTTGTTTTACTAACGCTTTTTGCTTTACTAACGCTTCTCGTTTTCCTATCCGCGCCGGACGTTTCCCGACGGGAAAATCGGCAGGTCGAACGCGCCCGTGCAGACTTCTTCGGTGAATTCTTGGCAGGGGGGGATAAAGCAATAGCCGTATGACGGAACGAGTAATTCGACTTCGATTACGACCTTCGTGATAATCGTCAAACAGCAGGTAACGTTGAAAGTGTTCGCGCCGATGTACGACCCCTCGGGACAGTTGCAATTCACGACCGTATCGATCTCGAACGGCATAATCGACGGTTCGGGAATGAACAGCAGAATGTCCGCCGAAACGGTCAATTCCGCCGCGCCCGTATAGCGCGTATTCGTCGCGTCAAAAAAGATGACGTTGAGAGGAACGGTTATGTTGAACTTGCAGCGCGAACAGCCCTTGCCGTCGCTCAAAGGCTCGATCGTAAGGTTTGAAATCGTGCCGATATATGTAGAACTCGCCGCGCTGACAAACCGAAAAGGTTCGACGGGCGTGCTTGCGGTCGGCGTATAGGACGTTACGGCGATGTTTTCGTTTTCGAGAGTCTCCTGCCTTATGCAAGCGTCGAAAACTTTCTTGACCTGAATACAAACCCTCTCGTTTAATCCGTTGATCGGATTGCCGTTTATGGGGCCGGGAGTCCTTTCGGGACGCGGATTGTTATTTAAAAAAGACATAAAATATGTACCTCCGTGATTCGTTTATAATATACTATATGCGGTCAAGCGCGTCCGCGTGATAGGTTTTGCCGGTTTTATAAGTAATATATATAGCGGTCAATGGTTAGCGGTTAGTTAAGGCGGTTAGCGGTCGGTGAATGTGGTTAGAATTTAGTGATTTTTGCGGCAAGTGTGAATAAAAAAAATTCCGCTCCGTTTAACGGGATGGAATTTTCTATGATTTAATTGCAATTTTTTAACCGGATACTATTTAGCGGGAGAAAAGTTTTTAATCGTTTATCGCCGTTTTTTTCTTTAATTCCGTCGGAGGTTTGGCGTTTTTTAGATTTGAATCGAGGTAAAGGCTAAGCCGTTTTTTTTCGCTTTAATTCCGTCGTGAGGTTTGGTGTTTTTTAGATTTGAATCGAGGTAAAGGCTAAGCCGTTTTTTTCGCTTTGATTCTGTCGATAAGTTTGACGGTTTCCAAAACCGGAATGGGGATAAAGGCGATTCCGAGGGCGATGGGATAGAGATGCCAAGGCAGGTAGGTAAGCCCGAACGCCGTATTCACGCCCGGAACGAACACGACGAACAGCATCATAACGAAACCTATCAGCGCGGCGAAATTCAGTTTTTTGTTCGAAAACGGGTTGAGTTTGAACAGCGAGCGTTCAGAACGCATATTGAATGAATGAATGACTTGCGTCAGCGCGAGAATGATAAAAGCCGTCGTTTGACCGCTTATTATTTGAGCGTCTAACGTGTCCGCGCCGCCGAATTCTTTTCCGATATAGTAGCCTATCAGCGTCAGCGCACCGAACATTATGCCTTGAATCAAGATGCGCAAGCCGAAACCGTTCGCAAAAATCCCTTCGTTCGCGGGTTTCGGTTTCCGTTTCATAATGCCGTCGTCGATATCCTCCATACCGAGGGCGATCGCGGGCAGGCTGTCCGTAACCAGATTGATCCACAGCAGTTGCATAGAGAGCAGAGGAGGGGTTTTGAATATGATCATCGCGAAAAATACCGTCAAAATCTCGCCGATATTCGTGCCTAAGAGGTAGCCGATAACCTTTTTTATGTTGTCGTAGATTCCGCGTCCCTCTTTGACGGCGTGGACTATGGTCGCGAAATTGTCGTCCGTCAAGGTGATGTCCGCCGCGCCCTTTGCGACGTCCGTCCCCGTTATGCCCATCGCGCAGCCGATGTCGGCGGCTTTTAGGGCGGGAGCGTCGTTTACGCCGTCGCCCGTCATAGAGACGATCTCTCCCAACGCCTGCCAGGTTTTTACGATACGGATTTTGTCGGAGGGGGAAACGCGCGCGTAGACGGAAATTTTCCTTATTCTCGCGGTCAGTTCTTCGTCGGACATCGCCGCAAGTTCTTCGCCCGTAACCGCTTCGTCGCCCTCCGCTAAAATTCCTAATTCCTTCGCTATCGCGGACGCGGTGATGACGTGGTCGCCCGTTATCATAACGGGTTTTATGCCCGCCATACGGCATTCCTTGACCGCCGCCTTCGCTTCTGGACGCGGCGGATCGATCATTCCGAGCAGACCCATAAAGGTCAGATCCGTTTCTAATTCATCGAGTTTCAAATCGCCTTCGGGAAGTTCCTTAAAGGCGACCGCTATGACGCGGAGCGCGTTTCTTCCCAGCGCGTCGTTTACGGCGGACGCGGCTTTCAAATCGCCTTTTACGCAACGTTTGATCAGCATATCGAACGCGCCCTTTACGATCGCGATTCTTTTTCCGCCGACGGCGTTTACGGATGTCATAAGTTTTCTGTCGGAGTCGAAGGGAAGTTCCGCGACGCGCGGAAAATCCGCGTTCAAGGACTCTTTAAAGAGTCCGTTTTTCATGGCGGCGGCGACGACGGAGGTTTCGGTCGGATCGCCTACGTGGACTTCTTTTTCGTTTTCGTCGTAGGTTACGCTGCCGTTGCAGCATAAAACCGCGTATTTTAAGAGATGCCTTACCGTGCCGTCGTTGTCGTTGGATATGTCGGCGGGGAGATCCGCGCCGTCGGTATAAGCCTTTAAAAGCGTCATTCTGTTTTGAGTCAGCGTACCCGTCTTGTCGGAACAGATGACCGTCGCGGAACCCAAAGTCTCGACGGCGGGAAGGCGGCGGATGATCGCGTTCCGCTTGACCATTTTTTGCACGCCGATCGCCAAAACGATGGTTACGACGGCGGGAAGTCCCTCGGGAATCGCGGAAACCGCGAGAGATACCGCGGTCATAAAGAGCATTTTAATATCGAGATCCATAAAAAGCCCGATGACGAATATCAAAGCGCAGGCGGCGAGGGCGGCGATGCCCATATACTTGCCCATTGCGGCGAGTTTTTTTTGAAGAGGGGTGGAACCGTCCTCTTGATTTTGGAGGAGCCCCGCGATCTTGCCCATTTCGGTATTCATTCCCGTGGACGTTACGATCGCCTTTGCCGTGCCGTAGGTTATGCTGCACCCCGAAAAAACCATATTGCTTCTGTCGCCCAAGGGGGCGTTTTCCAAGGGGATTATGTCGAAAGCCTTTTCCGCGGCGACCGATTCGCCCGTCAAAGCGGACTCTTCGGACTGCAAAGAGGAGGAGGAGATGAGGCGCGCGTCCGCGGGGACGAAATCGCCCGCTTCCAAAAGGATTATGTCGCCCGGAACTAAGTCCGCCGCGTCGATGACCGATTCTTTGCCTTCGCGGACGACTTTCGCGTGGGGGGCGGTCATATTTTTCAGAGCGTCCAAGGCTTTTTCCGCTTTGTTTTCCTGCGAAACGCCCATAATCGCGTTTATGACGACGATCGCGACGATGAGCGCGGGTTCGAAAAATTCGCCCGCTTCGCCGCTTATCGCCGCCAAAACGAACGAAACCGCGGCGGCAAGAAGCAGAATGATGATCATTACGTCCTTAAATTGGGCGAGAAATTTCATCAGATAACTTTTTTTCTTGACTTCCGCCAACTTATTTTTTCCGAATTTTTCGGCGAGATAGGGGAGTTTTTCGCTTTCTATGCCGTTTTTTAGATCGACGTCGAATTCGGCGGCAAGTTCGGCGGGGGTTTTGGTGTGCGGCAATGATAACATAAGTTGATTCCTCCGTATGGTTAGTGGCGTATTTAGCGGTTAGTATCCGGCGGTTAGTGATTTACCGTTTGTTCATTTATTCATTCGTCATTTATTGTCGTTTATTCATTTATTTAACCGTTTTATTCATTTGCATTCGTTTATCATATTTATTAGTATTCGTTTATTCGTTCGTTTCTTGCCCGTTCGGCAAAAAGACCTCGAATTGGTTTTGCGCGTACGTAACTTCCGCGTCGCCCGACGGACCTTTTTCGCCGTCGATATTCCACGTCGTGTTCGACAGAGATTTCACCGAAAAGGATTTGACTTTTTTGACCACGACGTGTTTGGAAGGTTGTATATTTTCAACTTTTTTCAGATAGGTTTTCGCCAACGCAAAAAGCGAGGCGATAGTCCCGAAAACGCCCTTCTTTTTCTTTATCATAACCAAAAAGAATTCGTCGGCGTTTACGAAGTTTTCCCTCGACGAGAGGAATCCGCCGACGTAGCGGTTGTTTAAACCTACGATAAGAGTAAAATAGCCGTCGTGCTTTTCGCCGTCTACCGTAACTTCCAGCCTTTCGCCGTGCCGTCCTTTGTCCTTAAAGACGACCTCCCAATAGTATGCCATTTTACCGAGTTTACGTTTGGCTTTCGTTCCCGCCGTATAACTAACCGACGTGAACATACCCGCCGCGATGAGATATCCCGCGGGAATGCCGTTCAAAAACATCGCGCTTTTCTTTACGGGCGTCCCGTTTAAGATCAATTCGACGGCTTTTTTGTAGTCGAAGGGGATTTTATTCGACAGCGCGAAGTCGTTGACCGTGCCGCTGGGAACGTAACCGATTTTCGGAGGGTTTTGACTTCCGACGACGCCGCGCAGAGTTTCGTTGAAAGTTCCGTCGCCGCCGATCACGACGAAGAGGTCGTAAAGTCCGGCGTTCGCCTTTGAAATGTCCTCCGCCGATAAATCGTTTTGCGTAGTTTTTAGGTCGACCGTTTCGTATTTCGTTTTTAAAAGCGCGGCAATTTCGTTTAGTTCTTTTTCGGTCTTTGAATGACCGCTGACCGGGTTGTTTATTATTAAGCAATTCATAGTGAGTAGTTTTCCCTTTTTAATCGATATTTTTTCTGAAAATTTGTGTGTCCGCCGAATATTTTCGGCTTTAAAGCCGCGTACAGTTACGATGATATATATATAATAACAATAATTTTAACGCAAACATATGAATTATATATGAACTAATAAACTCTGTGAATTTTTTTATCGGGGCGCGTTGTGTGAACGCGCCATAGTTAAAACCGATATGAATTATATAACATAAATTATATAATTTGTATTATATAATTCCGCGTGTAAATCCGCGGAATTAAAGTGTAATCGTTATATAAAAATCCATACGTAAACGGGCGGTACCGTATTACGTTTTGTACGTAATTATATCGCTTATATTATATATCCGCTCCGTAAACGAGCGGCAAAGTATTATGTTTTTGCGGCGTAATTATACCGTTTGCGTTATAATATCCGCTCCGTAAACGGGCGGCAAAGTATTATGTTTTTTGCGGCGTAATTATATCGCTTATGTTATAATGTCCGCCGCCTATTAAAGGGGTATTTATATAATACAAATTATATAATATAAGTCATATAATTCACTTCATAATGCCGCCTTAAAACGCCTTTTTTAAACGTTAAATTGGCTTTCCGGCACTATAAGTTCGAATTGACCGCGTTTATACGTAACGTCGATGCTTCCGCCCGTCGGACCTTTTTCGCCGTCGGTATTCCACGTCGTATTTGAAAGGCATTTAAAGGTTACCGCGTCCACCTTTTTCATCAAGATATGCGGCGTTTCGTCTCCGAATCTGTCCACTCTTTTCAAAATCGCGCGCGCCATAGCGAAAAATGCCGCGAAAAAGCCCAAAGGTCCTTTGCTTCTCCTGACGAGAATCAAATAAAACTGTTCCTCGTTTTGAACTTTTTTGTTCATTACGCGGAGTCCGCCCACGCTGACGTTATTGAGCGCGGCGGCGAATAAAAAACGTCCGCTTCTGGTTTCGTCGCCGAAAGTTACTTCGAGTAACTCTCCGCGCCGCCCCTTGTCGCGGAACACGATATCGAAATAGTAGGCGAGTTTGCCGATTTTGCGTTTTATGTTTTGATTGGTCGTGTAACTTATGCTCGTGCATATGCCCGCCGAGATCAAAAAGCCCACGGGTACGCCGTTCAAAAACATCGAACTTCTGGTCAAAGGCTTGCCCGTCAAAATGACGTTGACCGCCTTTTTGTAGTTGAAGGGGATGCCGTTCGAAAGGGCGATATCGTTGACCGTGCCGCTCGGAACGTAGCCGATAAGCGGTCTGTTTTCCTTGCCCGCGATGCTCCGAACGGTTTCGCTGAACGTTCCGTCGCCGCCCAAAACGATGTAAGCGTCATACTTTCCGAGGTTGTCTTTCGAGATTTCCTCGGCGTTCAGCGTTTCGCTTGTGGACACGATGTCCACGGTTTCGTACTTTTTTTTCAATAAATTTATTATGTCCTTTATTTCCTCATCGGTTTTAGAATGCCCGCTTACGGGGTTATTTATTATCAAACAATTCATAATTTTTTTTCACCTTTAATATAAACTTTCACGCGGAGATTGTGTAATGTCCGCCGGCATAAATCCGGTAAAACGCTATATTTTAACCCGTGCCGCGCGGGGTCGTTAAACCGCGATATATTTATTATACCACATAAAAAGAACTTGTCAATAAAAAAAGGCAAAAAAAAACAGCGCATTTCCCGATAAAATCCGAAATTCCGTGTTTATAGGTCGTTATTCCGCGTTTATTAACGCTTGTCCGCGCGTTTTTTTCTCGGAAATCGAATATTCCGCTTGTATTTTACGGTTTATTTATTGATTAAATTTTCATTGCGTGATATAATGAAAAGAAAAATAGGGTTAACAAAAAAAGGATTAATACTTATGAATAGTTATAGATATTTTTCAAATACGGATTGCGAATACTATTCGGTCTGCCACGGCGGAGTCGAAAAAAATTGTATGTTTTGCTTTTGTCCGCTGTATAATCTCGACTGCAAGGGGCATTTTGTTACCCTTCAAAACGGATTAAAAGATTGCAGTAATTGTATGATTCCGCATACCGAAAAAGGGTATGACTACGTTATGAGTTTTTTGATGAAAAAGTGAAAAAGGGATTTAAAATAAAAGGGTATCCGTCTGAAAGATTATGGTAATCGTATGATTTTTGCATACCGAAAAAGGGTACGGCTACGTTATGAGTTTTTTGATGAAAAAGTGAAAAAGGGGATTTAAAATAAAAAACCTTCGCGTTTAATTTTCGCGAAGATTTTTAAAAGTTTTCTTTTGTGCCGCGTTTTAGAAAATGCCGCAAATATATACGGATATCTTTTAAAAGTTTTCTTTTGTGTTATATATTAAATCTTATGTAGGCAATATTTATCCCTTACGGATTCTTAGGGTGCGTTACGCGGACGCGCGTTAATTAAAATATCTTTTCAAAAGACCGATAAAGCCCTTTCCGTGGCGCGCTTCGTCTTTTGCCATCTCGTGAACCGTGTCGTGTACCGCGTCGTAGCCGAGTTCTTTGGCGCGTCTTGCGATCTTCATCTTTCCCTCGCATGCTCCGTTCTCCGCCATCGCTCTGAGTTCGAGATTTTTCTTCGTCGATCCCGTCAAAACCTCGCCCAAAAGTTCGGCAAATCTCGACGCGTGGTCGGCTTCCTCGAACGCGTAACGCTTGTACGCCTCCGCGATCTCGGGATAACCCTCTCTGTCCGCTTGTCTGCTCATCGCAAGGTACATTCCGACCTCCGTGCATTCGCCCATAAAGTTCTCTTTTAAACCGGCGACGATCTCCGCGTCCAAACCCGCCGCGACGCCGATCCTATGTTCGTCGGCAAAGGGGACGTCGAACGACTTGCTTCCGCCCGCCGCTTCGCTGAATTTCGCCTTAGGCGCTTTGCATTGGGGGCAGAAATCGGGCGCGTCGCCGCCTTCGTGAACATAACCGCATACTGAACAAATAAATTTTTTCATAATCTTTAAACTCCTTATTAATAATTATTCTTGATAACGGTTATATTTTAACACGATTTTTAAAGTTTGTCAACAAATTTTTATATGTTTTTTAAAAAAAAATTAAAATTTTTCATTTTCCGCTTGTTTTTATAGTCTTTCAATTCCAAAATCTCAAAAGTATAAATCGAAAACTTTGAAAACGCAATCAATATGTACGCTCTTATTTTATTTGACCGCGCGTATTTTAAGCCTTATATTTGAAAGGATTAAAAGTTTAACCGCTATATAATTATATTTGTAATTTTTCTTAAAGTGTGATATAATATTTTCGTGAATACCGAAGCGTTTAAAAATTCGCGCGCGATAAAGCACCTGAGAGGGCAAATCGTTCGCAAAACATTAAAACATAGTTACCTTTTGATAACTCCCGACCAAAACGCCGCCGAGGATATTTTTATGCTTTTTTCTTTGCTTTTGCATTGCGGAGGCGTGCGCGCGGAAAAGAACGGAAATAATCCGTATGACGGCGCGCGGTTCGGAGATCCGGAAAAAAGAGGAAAAATTCCTTGTATGACTTGCGCGGAATGCCGGAAAATCCTGACGGGAAACCATTCGGGCGTGCGGAGTTATACGGCGAAATTCAACGCCGAAGCCGCCGACGCGCTGATCGAGGATATGTACATAAAGCCCATCGACGGCGATTATAAACTGTATTTTATAAACGCCTTCGACGCCGTTCAACCCGTCGTCCAAAACCGGCTCTTGAAATCATTGGAAGAACCGCCCGAATACGTCGTTTTTTTTCTCGCCGCAAAAAATGAGGACGGAGTTTTAAAAACCGTCACGTCGAGATGCGAAAAATTGTACGAAACCTATTGCGACGCCGGCGCGGCGGCGCGTATCTTAAAGGCGAAATTCCCGAACGACGATTTTGTCGAAAAGGCGGTTTTGTGCGCGGGCGGCTTTGTGAACAACGCCGAGAATATGATCGCGGACGCAGAGTTCCGGCGGCTTTTTTATGAATGTACCGCCCTTATGAACGGGCTGAAAAAAAGCGGCGATATCGTGAAATATATCTTTCGTCCGCTTTTTGAAAAAGAACATATCAAAACTACGCTGGGCATTTTAGAAGCGATCATAAACGCGGCGGTTCGCGGCGTTTCGGAAGGGGATGACGGGTTGGTTTTCATCGAAAATACGGACGTAAACAAACTCAATAAATATATTTTTTTGATCGCCGAGGCAAAAAAGAAACTTTCGTTCAACGTCGGTTGCGTATCCGTTGCGGAAAGTTTGCTGATGAGTATGCTGGAAACGGGGTTTCTTTCTTAATTTAGTATAAAAAAATATCGCTTAATCATCAATTTACAAAAAACGGGGGAACGTTTATGCCTATTATCATAGGAGTAAAGTTTAACAACAGAGGAAAAATATACTATTTCGATCCGCTTTCCGAGAGTTTTTCGGAGGGCGGCGGCGTCATAGTCGACACCGCGAAGGGCGAGGAATACGGAACCGTCGCCGTCGCGAACCGCGAGGTCAAAGACAGCGAAATCGTCGCGCCCTTAAAGAGCATAATCCGAAAGGCGACGGAGGACGACGACGCGGTTTATCGGCGCAACAAAGCCGATAAACCCGGGGTCTTGCGCGCCGTCGGCGAAAAAATCCGCGCGCGCGGACTGGTTATGAAACTCGTCGACGCGGAATACACGTTCGACAGAACCAAACTCGTCATATATTTTACCGCGCCGGGGCGGGTCGATTTCCGCGAATTGGTCAAGGATTTGGCGGCTATTTTCCGCGTCCGCATAGAACTTAGACAGATCTATGAACGCGACGAAGCCAAAATGCGCGGGGCAATGGCTCCTTGCGGCCGTCCGTGCTGCTGTAACAACCATCTCCCCGACTTTGAAAAGGTGTCTATCAAAATGGCGAAAATTCAAGGGCTTTCCTTAAATCCCGCGAAAATAAGCGGAATCTGCGGACGGCTGATGTGCTGCTTGGCTTATGAAAACGCCTATTATAAGGAAATGTACAAGGAACTGCCGAGAGTGGGGACGACGGCTTTGACTCCCGACGGCGACGGAACGGTCGAGTCGAACGATATTCTGCGCCAAACGTCGAAGATCAAAATCCGCCTTGCCGACGGGTCTTTCGACATCAGAAATTATAAACTCAAAGAGTTGAAGGCGATGGTCAAACAGTCCGAAAAAGAAATTTCCGACGACGAGGGCGAGGAGTTAAAGGAATTGGAATAAACGCTTAAAAAAATATGGAATACGGAACTAAAAAAACGCGGTACAGAACCGCGGAAAATCATATAACGCAATATATAAAAAAGAGGTGGAAATAATGAAATACGATTGGCTGGAAAGCGCGGTTTTTTACGAAGTGTATCCGACGAGTTTCTATGACTCCGACGGCGACGGAACGGGAGATATCCGCGGAATTATCGAAAAATTAGACTACATAAAAGACTTGGGCGCGAACGGAATCTGGCTCAATCCGTGCTTTGAGTCGCCCTTTCAAGACGGCGGTTACGACATAAGCGACTATTATACGGCCGGCAAGAAATTCGGCACGAATAAGGATATGAAAGAACTTTTCGAAAAAGCGGAAAAAATGGGAATCAAAATCCTTCTCGACCTTGTTATGGGGCATACGTCCATACGCCACCCGTGGTTCGAAGAATCCCAAAAGGACGAAAAAAACGAGCATACAAAGACATATATCTGGAAGCCGATGGACAACCCCGCCGAAAGCAAATCGGGGCAGTTTCTTTGCGGAATGTCAGAGCGTCCCGAGATGTTCCGCGTCAATTACTATTCCATTCAGCCCGCCATAAACTACGGCTATTATAAGCCGAAAGAGGGCTGGCAGGATGCCGCAAACGCGCCCGCGCCCATGAAAAACCGCGAAAGATTGATCGACGTGTGCAAGTTTTGGCTGGCGATGGGAGCGGCGGGTTTCCGCGTGGATATGGCGAACCATATGATCAAAAACGATCCTAAAAGAAAGGGAAATATAGAGTTTTGGAACGACGTCATACCGCGTATAAAGGCGGAATTTCCCGACGCCGTTTTTGTTTCGGAATGGTTCAACCCGAGTCAGTCCGTTCAAAAATCCTCCTTTGATATCGACTTTTCAAGCGGCTATTTTTTGTATTATAAATGGTGCGGAAACAACCTCGAAAATTTCTCGAAAACCGCCTATTTAGGCGAAAACGGAGAGGACTTTATACCCGCTATCACTCAGATCTACGCCGCGGGCGCAAAGGTCAAAAAAAGAGGTTACCAGGCGATTACACTCGGGAATCACGACAGACACAGAATGTCGCTCGGGAGGAGTTTTGACCAAATGAAAACGGCTTTCGCGTTTCATTTGACGATGCCGCACGTCCCGTTTATATACTACGGCGACGAGATCGGAATGAGTTACAACCGCGATATAAAATCTAAGGACGGCGGCTACCATAGGACGGGTTCCAGAACGCCTATGCAGTGGACGAACGGGAAAAACAGAGGGTTTTCGACCGCGGACGAAAAGGATCTTTATCTGCCCGTGGAGAAATTCGGGACGGAAACCGCCGAAAACGAAAAGGGAAAAGCGGGAGGCGCGGACAAAACCGCCGCCGACAAAATCACGGAAAGTAAAATTGCCGAAAACGGAGCCGCCGAAAGCAAAAGCGTAAACATAAATAACGCCGCCGCGCACTCCGTCGAAAGTCAAACCGGCGACAAAAATTCTCTGCTCGAAACGGTCAGAGAGTTGATCGGGCTGAAAAGAAAATTGAAATGCCTCCGTGCGGAAAGCCCTTATAAACTCTTGTCATTTAATCTCTCGGGACTTCCGCATATATATAAGCGGACGAGCGACGCCGACGAGGTGATCGTAATTCTTTATCCGAAAAAAGAGGAAAAGACGTTTAGTATCAAAAAATTAGGCGATATAAGCGGCTATAAAATCATAAGCAACAATATGGAATTTCAAGGAGAAAAATGCCTTTCCAAAGGCGAAGGATTCGCGGTACTATACCGCGGGATTTAAGCGGAAAAATGTGAAATTACGGTATGGAATTCCAAAGATAAAATGCGCTTTTAAATGCGGAAAGATTAGCGGTACTATACCGCGGAATTTAAGCGCAAAATTTAAAATCGCGATAACTTTAAAAATATAAATATTGATAATATAAACGCAAAAAGGACGGCTTTACGGGTTGTCCTTTTTTTGCGCGCATAGATTTATGTCCGCTCGCGCAGGGGCGTGAAAAGGTTTGAAAAGGCGTTCTTTCGTTTCGTCGATAAGGGCTGTAAGTTATCGTTTTTTTCGGCGAAACTGCGGCGGCGGTGATACGCAAAAGTAAAGCAAGCATACGGACTATAATTCCTCGTTTTTTTCGGGCAAGACTGCGGCGGCGGTGATACGCAAAAGTAAAGCAAGCATACGGACTATAATTCCTCGTTTTTTTCGGGCAGGATTATGGCGGCGGTGATACGCAAAAGTAAAGCAAGCATACGGACTATAATTCCTCGTTTTTTTCGGGCAGGATTATGGCGGCGATGATATACAAAAACAGCCCCGTACCCGCGAAAAGTACGCAAGCCGCCCATATTATACGGATGATAGAAACGTCGATGTTTAGATATTCGGCGGCGCCGGCGCATACTCCGCAAATTTTCCTTTGGCTTTTTATCTTGTACAGTTTTTTCTCGGACATATTTTATCCTCCTCGTATAGTTCCCGTGAAACGGAATCCGGCATTGTCGGATTTGAAACTTTAATTAGTATAGCATTATTATATGAAAAAATCAAAGAAATTTACACGAAATAAAGCAATGAGGTATAAAAATAGTGTAATTACTATATTAAAACGCTTGCAATGAGTTTATTTTTTTGATATAATTAATATAGTTAGCCATAGGTAACTATATTTTTGATTAGGCGTACCCGTTAAATTTTCAATCCGTACGCCGCGCGGATTAAGATCGAATGCGTATAATCCTAATTTCGGTTTTATACTAATTAAACTTTTAATCCGTACGGTGTGCGGATTAAAATCCGCCGTCTTTAAATACGGAGGAGGGAGGGGATTGCGCCCGTTTTAATGCCGTCATAGCGGTAAACCCGGCAAATTGCAAACACTGTGCCGCCGCATTTTATAGAGCGGCTTTAAATCAACCGCACGTTTGATTTAAAAGTTTAACCGCTATACAATATATACAAGGAGAAATGTTTATGTATCTGATCGTATATGACAGTCGAAGCGGAAAAGGAAAAAAATTCGCCGAAAAGTTGTCGTCCGGAGCGCGTTCGGTTGCCGACGGGGCGGACGGGGATTGCATTTTGATCACGCGTAACGAGGGGCTGGGGAAAATATCCAAAGCGACGAAAACATTTTTGAAGAGTTATTCGGGTTTCGTCAAGGGAGTCGTGGTCAACGGCGATAAAAGATTCGGAAGATTTTTTTGCGCCGCGGGGCTGAAAATAGAAAAGGAATACGGCATTAAGGTCATTAGAAACATCGAGGGCGAGGGGACGGAAGCGGACGCCGCGTTCGTAAAAGCGTTTTTGGAAAACGAAGGTTGAAACACTAAAATATCAAAAAACGTCGATAAAAATGCAAGAAAGACAGCGAAAAATGAAAACGCGAAAGTATCAAAAACGTCGGTAAAAATGCAAGAAAGACAGCGAAAAATGAAAATGCGAAAGTATCAAAAACGGCGGTAAAGACGCGAAAAACGACGGGAAATAAAAAAAGAAAAAATATCAAATCACAAAAAATAAATTTTATCATTGCCGAACGGCAAAAGCGGAGGTGTCGAAATGGTTGAAGCGGCCGTTATCGCGGGACTTTTGAGCGGAATTATATGGATGTTCGGGGATATATTCCTCGTCGGCTTTGCTCCGGACGCAAATAAATATACGGATTATTTGAAAAATCTTCCCGTAAAGGAGAAGAAATTCGCGTATTATATGCTTGAAGGTTCGGTTAAAAGGTTTCGCGCCGGCGCGCTTTGCGGCTTTTTCGGCGCGCCGTTTATGCTTTTTTCGCTGTATTCTCAGTACGCCTTGTCCGTCCCGTCATTTTGGTCTGCCGCCGCTTTGGTTTTGCTGGGCGCGGGGTTTACGTTGTCGCCGCCCGCCCATATCGCCTTTTATTATGTCGGAGTTGAGAGCAAAAACCTCTATGAAACCTATAAATCGGGCGAAAAGATAAGCGCGGACGCGGTCGGAACTTTCGACGAATATGTGAAGTTTTTGTTTATCACGTGGTTTTCCGCGATCGGCGCGACCGCGTCGGGATGGATAATTTTTTCCGTTTTGATTTTCGCGGGACAGACGGAAATGCCTTGGTTTTTCGGTTTTTTTACGCCGATTTTCATCGTGCCCGCGTTGGCGGTTTTAAGAAAATATACCAAAATCGGCTCGCCGTATTTGGACGGCGCGGGCTTTAACGTCGCTTTCATTCTGTTTTTTATCGCGGTTTTGATTTTTATTTCGGTTTCGTAAAGAGGATTAATATAGATTAGTTGTTTACCTCTTATTCATCAATACGGGTTCTAAAAACGGGAGCGGCAAATTGCGGCTTCCGTTTTTTGTATGAAAAATGCCGTATTTTCATTGAAATTTTTACAATTTTTTCTTGATTAAATTACATTTTCGGGCAAAACGGCGGCAATTTAATCTGCAATTCAAAGATACGGTATAAAAAGTTACTAAAAAAGATTGATTATTGCGCTTATTTTTGATATACTATATTATGGCGTTCGGGGCTTAACGCAAAAAGTTTGCCTCGGGCGGCACCTTATCCCGGCGGCGCAGTATCCTAGTCGGCGCGGGTTGCATTGAAAAGCGGGTCGTTACAAAACGCAAAAGGGCACATCGATGAAGTTTCTTGTGCGGGCTTTAATCGCCAAATTGGGGCTTGTGCTGGAAGTTAAGAATTATGGGCGGCCGTCAACGGCATGGCGGATCCGTCCCATTTTTCGCGGAGACCTATCGGGGTGGCGTAATAACACATAAAGGCTACCTCTTAGGATTAAACCTGCATCGCGGCAAGACTTTGCTGTGTGCAGAGTAGCCTGCTTTGAGTGATGCGGGAGAATCGGGGATTACGCGCGGACATCCTTGGCCAAAGGATATTCGCCGGTTGCTCCGTGAAACCTGTCTTTGCAAAATAAAGCTAAATGTATCCGTGCGCCGTAATAAGGAAAACTTCTAGGCTGAAATTTATTTTGGTCTTTCGGGGATTATAGTGTGTACTAAGTGGTAATCCGGTATTCGGGGCTTCGCCCCCGGACGCCGCGCTAATCGGAAACGGCTCGTTTCGGCGACGGCGGGCGCGCGGTATGAATGGGAAATCCAACCGGACCTAAGGCGCAAGGTTTATCCGAAAGACCGCCCCGGGACTTTTTTTGAAAAAGGGGCTTTTTTTGCATAAAAAATATATGAAAATGATAAAAAAAGAGTTTTTTTGCATAAGAAACATACGGGAAATTATATAAAGTATATTATGTAAATCGTACGCATTTCAAGGTCGGATTATATGATATATATCATATAAATACCATATATAAAACCGTTGAATTATATAGCATATATCACAAAAATAAGCCCGTACGGGGTGTTGAATTATATGATATACGTTATAAAAACAGACGGGCGCAAACCGCTGAATTATATAATATATATTATAGAAATATGTCTTGCGTAAGGCGTTGAATTATATAATATACGCTATATAAAACGGACGGATATATCCGATCGAAATTTTCTTTAAAAATACTTGCCGGAGGAAATGACCGCTAATGAAAGACGGCTTTATCAAGGTTGCCGCGGCGACGCCGCATATCGTCGTCGCCGATACGCGGCACAACGCAAAGAAAATAAAGGAGTGCGTTTCCCTCGCGGCGGCGGAGGGAGTCAAAATACTCGTTCTGCCCGAACTTTGCATTACGGGCTATACTTGCGGCGACCTATTTTATCAAGGAACGCTTTTGAAAGCGGCTTGGGACGCTCTTTTAGAAATCAGAGATTTTACGGCGGTTGGTTCGGATGATCATTCTTACGTTTCGGACGGTTCGGCGGAAGGAAAGAACGGCTCGGGCAATTCCGCGCGTTATGACGGTTCGGCGAAAAAAGACGGCGGTTTGACCGCCTCGGGCAATTCCGCGCTTTCGGATGATTCGGCGGAAGGAAAGAACGGCGGACGCGATGATATATTGGTTTTCGTCGGACTGCCGTTTATGTTTAAATCGAAAATTTATAACGTCGCGGCGGCGGTCAAGGGCGGAAAAATCTTGGGCTTGACTCCGAAATCGTACCTTCCGAATTATAATGAATTTTATGACAAAAGACAGTTTTCGAGCGGAAAAAATATAGACGAGATTATAAAAACCGATTGCGCGGAAGCGTTGAAACGCGGCAACGGAAGCGGAAAGTCATCGGAGGATTTTGGAATTTCAAGCGGAAAAATCTCGGGGAAAAGCGCGGAAAACCGCGGTATAGAAACGCCGTTTTCCGATCGGATTATATACGAATGCGAAAACGTCGGAGGACTTTTGGTTTCCGCGGAGATTTGCGAAGATCTTTGGGTTATGTCGCCGCCGTCTTCCTCGCATGCGGAGGCCGGCGCGGTCGTTTTGGTCAATCTTTCCGCGAGCAACGAAACGGTCGGCAAAGCCGAATACCGCCGCTCTCTCGTTACGGGACAGTCCGCGAGACTGATCTCCGCATATATATACGCGTCGGCGGGAGAGGGAGAATCGACAAGCGATTTAGTCTTCGGAGGGCATAATATAATCGCCGAAAACGGCAGGATTTTGGCTGAGAGAAAGCCGTTCGCGCGTCCGTCAAACGAATTAAAAAACGAAAAAAGTACGTCTTGCGAATGCGGATTAGATAAACCGCCGCAAGCGGTTTTAAATAAAAAAGCCGTTATCGAAAATGAAAAGAGTACGCCTTGCGAAAATGCTTTCGGCAAGACCGCGGAGCGTGAAAATAGGTTGTTCGGATGCGGAATGATAATATCGGAAATCGACCTTTCCGCCCTCAATTTTGAACGCTCGAAACTTGCGAATTACGCCCTCGAAACGGACGGAAAAACGCGGTATAGAACCGTCAATTTTGCCTTAAAAAACACGCCCGTTTCGCTGACCAGAGAATACCCGAAAAGACCGTTCGTTCCCGAAGGAAAAGAGGAGTTGTACGGCCGCGCCGAATTGATACTCGATATGCAGTCGCACGCTTTAAAAAAGCGGCTTTTGAGCGGTTTTAAGGCGGTCGTCGGCGTTAGCGGCGGGCTGGATTCCACTCTTGCTTTGCTTGTCGCGGTTCGCGCTATGGACTTTCTCGGACGTTCGCGCAAGGACATAATCGGGATCACGATGCCCTGTTTCGGGACGTCGGAGCGGACATACAAAAATTCTCTCGAACTGATGAAAGCGCTCGGCGTAACGTTCGATACGATAGACATAAAAGAGAGCGTAAAACTCCACCTCGCCGACATCGGGAAGTACCGAAAAAAAGAACTTTTCGACGCGTCCTACGAAAACGCGCAGGCGCGGGAGAGAACGCAGGTTCTTATGGATATCGCGAACGCCGCGGGCGGGATCGTCGTCGGAACGGGCGACCTTTCGGAAGCGGCTTTGGGTTTTTGCACGTATAACGGCGATCATATGAGTATGTACGCCGTGAATTCCTCAGTGCCGAAAACACTTGTCAAGTATCTCGCGGCATACGAGGGCGCGCGTCTGGGCGGCCGCGCGGGCGCGGTTTTGAATGAGATTCTCGACACGCCGATAAGCCCCGAACTTTTGCCCGTTTCGGGCGGCGGCGGGATCGTCCAGAGGACGGAGGATATCGTCGGGCCGTATGAACTGCACGATTTTTTCCTCTTTTATACCGTCAGATTCGGATTTTCGCCGGCGAAAGTTTTGAGAATCGCGGTTCGGGCTTTCGAGGGAATATACGACGAAAAGACCGTGAAAAAATGGCTGAAATTGTTTATAAAAAGATTTTTCAACAATCAATTTAAAAGGAATTGCGTGCCGGACGGAGTGAAAATCGGGAGCGTTTCGCTGTCGCCGCGAGGGGATTTCAGAATGCCGTCCGACGCGGCGGCGGAGATTTGGATAAGGGATTTGGAAGATTAGGATACGGAATTCAGGAAGGGCGAATAATGCGTTTTCAGAGTTTTAAGTAATGAATTTAAGCGGATAGAATGCGGGACTACGGAAGGGCAGACGGCGTGTTTTGCGGAGATTCGTGTAAGGGATTTATAGGAATAAAAACGCGGTATAGTACCGCCGTTTTCAGTAAAGAATTCAGACGAATAGAACACGTAATTCAGGAAGGGCGAATAATACGTTTTTAGAGTTTTAAATAATGAATTTAAGCGGATAGAATGCGGGACCACGGAAGGGCGGACGGCGTGTTTTGCGGAGATTCGGATAAGAAATTTGAAAGATTAAAATACGGGAGGGTGAAAGATGATTCCGGTTATAGTATGCGGCGCGCTTAGCGTCGCGGCGGTTTTGGTCAGGCAGTTGTTTTTTAAAAGCGGAAAATTGATCGGTTTCGGGTGTAAGGTTTTGGCTTCGTTTTTGTTTTGCATAGCGGGGCTTTTCGCCGTCTTGGAGCGCGGTATAGATCCGCAGTCCGCGCTTATGCTCGCGGCGTTTTTTTTGGCGTTCGCGGGGGATATTCTTTTGGCCTTGGCGGGCTTTGTGGACGAAAAAAGCAATACCTTTTTTTCGGCGGTCGGCGGCGCGGCGTTTCTCATCGGGCATATAATGTATATCGTCGTTTTCCTGTCGGCGGAGCCGTTGAAGCCGTATCTTATTCCCGTGTTTTTGATTCTGCCGGCGGCATACGCGGTATTAGTGAAAAAAAAGTTGATAAACCCCGGAAAAAACACCCTTCCCGTGATGATTTACAGCGCGGTTTTGGGCGCGATGGCGACGTCCGTCGTCAATCTCGCGGTTTCCGGTAACGGCGGAGGGATTTTCGCTTTGATTGCGGGGATACTCTTTGTTCTGTCCGATACCGCTCTTTTCATATTTAATTTCGGGAGCGAGAGAGTCAAAGAGCTTAGGGGTAAATGGTTCGTGTATTGCGTCTTTATACCGTATTATATCGCGCAGGGGTTGTTCGCGCTTTGTCTGGTGTATTTGTAATTAACGGTTAGCGGTTTGGCGCGTCGACGGTCGGTGATTAGCGGCATATCGGCGGCCGGCGGTATATAGGTGATTAGCGGCCGGTGAATGCGGTTAGTAGATATTTGCCGGCTGTATATCGGTGGTTGGAGGGTCGGTGAATGCGGTTGCCGGAGGGTGTGTTAAACGCTGCAAAAAAGGCGGTACTATACCGCGTTTTTGGAGTAAAAATATAATAACATCCGGAAGTGAAAACGCGGTACAAAAAGCAATAAATACAAAAAACAAGAAGCAAAAAACGCGATATTAAGAAATAACGGAAGCAAAAACAAGAAATGAAAATCAAATACAAAATACAAAAAACATAAAATTTTACGACTAAAAAACAAAATCAATAAAATCAAACGGGGGAAAATAAAATGATCGACGTAATCAAAAAGGTAACTTTGGGCGGCTTTCCGCAAAAGATTCATATCAAGGGAAACGATGAAAAAAATCCCGTAATTCTGTTTTTGCACGGCGGACCGGGCATCACCAACAGGGCGGGCGTTATGCAAAAACACGCGGGCTTACGCCGCGATTTTACTCTCGTCGCGTGGGATCAGCGCGGAACGTGCGGCTCGTATAAGGGTGTGGACGTGTCGACGCTCACTCTCGACCGTCTGGTAGAGGACGCGAAGGAATTGGTCGAATATCTTTGCAAGGAATTGAAAAAAGAGAAAATATTTATCGTCGGAGGAAGTTTCGGGACGGAATTGGGTACCTTTTTGGCATACCGCTATCCCGAAAAAATCGCCGCTTATCTCGGGTTCGGACAGGTCGTAAACGGCGTCAAAAACGAGGAATTGAGTTGGAATTTCACAATGGAACAAGCCGTAAAAGCGGGCGACGAAAAGTCGGTCGAGAAATTGAAAGAATGCGGTCCGCCCGTGAAAGGACAGTATAAAGGCGGCTTTAAAGGGCTGATGACGCAACGGAAAATCCTCCAAAAATATCGGGGAAGTTCCGTAAAGGGCGGCGGTTTTTTTAAGAGCGCGGTTTTGCCGCGGCTGGATCTGCGCGAATATACTTACGGCGACATATACGGGAGTTTAAAAGGGTATAAGGTCGTGCTTTCGGCGATGTGGGAGAGCGTTACGGACTACGATTTTGTTTCGCAATGCAATAAATTTTCCGTACCGTACTATATCTTTCAGGGCAGACACGATATGAATACGCCCTCGGAACTCATCGAAGAATTTTATAACGCCGTGGACGCGCCCGATAAGGACTTGGTTTGGTTTGAAAATTCCGCGCACGGTCCGTTTTCGGAGGAAGCGGATAAGTTTGAAAGATTGATGACGGAAAAGTTTTTGAAAATAGCAAAAGAGGAAGCGGAAAAGGAAAAGGTAGGAAGTTAGGATTTTAAGCGGCGAACGATAGGAAAAAGTTTTTTGAAAAACCGCAAAAGAGGAAGCGAAAGAGGAGAAAGAGTAAGCCGGAAGTTTAAGAGGCGAACGGCGGAAAAGTTTTAAAGAATTGCGAATACCCGGAAAAAGCCGATTAATTATTAAATGAAAAAAACAGCCTTGCATTAAATAATGCAAGGCTGTCTTATGCCGTAACGGTTAAGGGTCATTATTCCTCCCTATCGGAAACAAATTTTATTTTGCGTACACGGCATACAAGATTATTAAGGTTTTGTCAAATGATTTATGATATTTTTCGGTTAATTCGCCCGCTTTTTTTTAGTATTTATAATTTAGTAATAATTTTTAGTTGAATTTTTTTTGTTTTTAATGTAAAATATTTAATAATACTATATATCGTAATACTTTATATTACAATATTCTATACCGTAAGGTTATAGTCGCAAAGAAATATATCGTAATACTATAATACCGTAACGCTATAAAAGCGAAGCAATATACCGTAATACTATAAAACTTGCAAAGAAATATGTCATAATACTATAATCGCAATACTATAAAATTGCAAAGAGATATATCGTAATACTATAATCGTAATACTGTAAAATGCAAAGAGATATATCGTAATACTACATACTTGCGGCGTTGTATATCGTAATGCTTTTATACCGCGGTATTAAAAAAACAAAAAGGGAGATTTTATGGCTCTGGCGACATCGAATATTTACGGAAGAATTACCATATCCGATGACGCCGTCGCTATGGTCGCGGCATATGCCGCGTCCGAGTGCTACGGCGTGGCGGAGCTTATCTCGAATCGGTTCAGCGACATCATAGCCGATCTTTTTCACAGGAGCAAATACGGGAAAGGCGTTCGGGTTACGACTTCGGACAACAGGGTTTTTTTGAGCGTGTACGTAACTTTAAACCGGGATATCAACGCCGACGCGGTGAAAGAATCTTTGAAACGGGCGGTAACGTATCAGGTCGAGAGTTTTACGGGAATGAGGGTTAAGTCCGTCGACGTGAATATCGTCGGGTATAAGGTATAAGTTAGTGATAGGCGGTATTGCTAAGCGCGGCAGCCGGCGGTAGCGGCGGCGGTTATCGAATGGCGATCGGCGGTTGGCGGTTTAATTATTTCATAGTAAAAGAATTGAATTTTACGGTCGAAAATATAGAAATATTAACGGGAAATTATAGGAAAAAAGACAGAAAATTAAGATAAAAAAGGCGGAAAAAAGGGATTAAAAAGACAGAAAAAAGAATTAAAAAGGCGGAAAATTAAGATAAAAAACACAGAAAAAAGGGATTTAAAAGATAAAAAAATCAAGATTTAAAAGACAAGAAAGCAATATTACAAAGGCAAAAAAAAGATTTTAAATACAAAAAAAAACCGGAGATTAAAAAGGCGGAAACGCGAACGAAAAAACTATCGGATATCAAGGATAGTATTAGTTTAAAAAATACGAAAATTGGAATTGTTTGGAATTATGCTGAATAATATAGACGCTAAATTATTCGGGGAAATGATACGGGGCGGCGCGCAACTTCTCGCGAACCACAGAGAAGCCGTCGATACCCTAAACGTTTTTCCCGTCCCGGACGGCGACACCGGAACGAATATGTCGCTCACGATGCAAGCCGCGGTCAAAGAATTGGATCAAGCCGCCGGCGGCGATATCGCCGCGCTTGCCTTAGCCGTTTCAAAAGGCTCGCTGAAAGGCGCGCGCGGAAATTCGGGCGTTATTTTGTCGCAGATTTTGAAGGGTTTTTGCGAGGTCGTCATAAACTCGAAAGAATTTACGACAAAGGTCTTTTCCGCCGCTCTAAAACGCGGAACCGAAATCGCCTACGGCGCGGTAACGAAACCGAAAGAAGGGACAATCTTGACCGTCGTCAGAATGACCGCCGAATATTCGGCGGAAGCGGCGGCTAAAAACGCGGATTTTCTCGTCTTTATGCAGAGAATTCTCGAAAAAGCCGAAGCGGTCTTGAAAGAAACTCCCGAAATGCTCCCCGTTTTGAAAAAAGCGGGCGTAGTCGACTCGGGCGGCAAGGGTTTGATCTATGTAATCCGCGGCTTTTATAACGTTATGGCGGGAATCGAAATCCCCGCCGAACCCGACGAAACGCAAAAAGGCGAAAACGAAGAGGACGCGCCTTACGCCGACATTCACGACTTGGACGAAATCACTTTCGGCTACTGCACGGAGTTTTTTGTCACGAATATATTCCCGAAAACCACCGAATCGGATATCGATAAATTCCGCGACGCGCTCTGCGGGATCGGCGACAGCGTGATCGTCATAGGCGATCTCTATCTCGTCAAGGTTCACGTCCATACGAACAACCCCGATATCGCCCTCGGACACGCGCTTAGGCTGGGCGAAATCGACAAAATCAAGATCGAAAATATGCTGGAACAAAACCGCGCGCTGAAAGAAAGGCTCAAAGCGGACAGAAAACCGATCGGAATCATATCGGTTTTGAGCGGCGCGGGGCTGGAATCGGTCTTTAAGGACTACGGCGCGGACAGAATCATCGAGGGGGGGCAGACGATGAACCCCAGCGTTACGGATTTTACGAGCGCGATAAACGCGGTCAACGCGGACAGCGTTATAATATTGCCGAACAACAAGAATATCATTATGGCGGCGGAGGGTTCAAAGGAACTCGCCGAAAAAAAGGTCGTCGTCGTTCCCAGCACGAATATTTCGGAGGGGCTTGCCGCGCTGGTCGTCTTTTCGCCCGATATGCCGATAGACGAAAACGCGGAGGCTATGACGCGCGCGATGAAAAGGGTCAAGGACGGGCAGGTTACTTACGCGGTCAGGAACACCTCCGTCGACGGATTTAAACTCAAAATCGGCGACGTGATCGGTATGACGGGAAAGGGGATCGTCGCGAAGGACAAAAACGTTTTTCCCGTTTTGAAAAAGACGGTGGAAAAGATGATAGACGAATCCTCCGAGGTGCTGACGCTTTTTTACGGAAACGGCGTAACGGACGAGGAGGCGGCGGCGGATACGGAAAAATTGAGAGAGGCTTTTCCGAATCTCGAAATCGCGGCGGCGAACGGCGGACAGCCCCACTATTATTATTTTATATCGGCGGAATAGTGAAAACGGGTCCAATTGAATAACGTTTGAAATGTTTTTGTATGACGAACGTATGCCGAAAGAGAAAACGTTTTTTGAACGCTTTTGAATGCGGAGAAAACGCGCGGCAATTTTTCTTGGAATATTTTTGAATGCCGTAAGAAAACGGCGTTAAGAATTATTTTATGCCGTTACGCGAAAGAAAAAAATAACGCATAGTTAAATATGAAAGGCAATTTATAAATGCGGAATGAAATTTTAAGGCGAAAAAATTCTGCGGAGAAAGCGCGGCGCGTCTTAAATGTCAACGTATATAAACACAAACTCAAAAAATACTTTATAACCGTAAATTCTAAGGCGAAAAAACGGACGGCGTTTTTAAAAAAGGGGAAAGATACCGTATGCGGCTTACCGATATAAAAGGAATAGGGAACGCCTACCGCGAAAAACTAAACCTTTTGGGCGTTTTTTCCGTAGACGATTTGGCGAATTTTTTACCGAGCGGGTATATAGATTTCAGAAGTCATACTAAGACGGACGAGATCGGCGCGGGGCGGTACATTTTCGTCAAAGCGGAGGTCGAAAAAACGGAGTTTAATCCAAGGAAAAGGGTTGTGAAAGCGGTTTTGAAAGTCGTGAGCGGAGAAGGGGACAAGCGTGTCGTTTTGTCCGCTTTTTGGTTTAACCGGCCGTATATAAAGGACAAGATCAAGACGGGCGAATATAATTTTTTCGGGAAAGCCGCGGACTTGGACGGAAAATTAGCCTTGACGAATCCCGTTTTCGAGAGCGCGGACGAACCGAAAGCCTTGACGGGAATTATGCCGATTTATAGGACGAAGGGGCTTATTCCGCAAGGGGCGATGCGGAAATTTTTGAGAACCGCTTTGGAATTTTGCCGTTTCGAGGGCATTTCGGAGTATGCGGAGAGGGATAACGCGATCGATACGGCATATAAAACGGAAAGCCTTTTAAGCGGCGCGGGAAAAGAAAATACGGAAAAGAATATTGCGGCAAGCGAAGCGTGCGGAAACGATACCGGAAAAGAAAACACGGAAAAGAATATTGCGGCAAGCGAAGCGTACGAAAACGATACCGGAAAAGAAAATACGGAAAAGAACATTACGGCAAGCGAAGCGTACGGAAAAATAAAATCTTTAAGCGATACCGGAAAAGAAAATTCCGAAACAAAGATGACGCTTGACGAGGCGTACAAAAAAGCGCATTTTCCGCGTGATATCGACGAGGCGTATTCGGCGCAGCGGCGGCTTGCGTTTGAGGATTTCGTCAAGTTGATTTTCACCTACAAACTCCTGAAAGAAGCGAAAGAACCGCGAAACGGCGGCAAGCAAGCCTCAACGGACGTTATGAAAGATTATTTTGCCGCGCTGCCGTTCTCTCTGACCGATTCCCAGAAAACCGCGATAGGCGAAATCCTCTCCGATATGACGTCGCGAACCTATATGAACAGAATCCTTATGGGCGACGTTGGTTCGGGAAAGACGGCCGTCGCGTTCGCCGCCGCGTATTTCGCCGCGAAGTCCGGTATGCAAACGGCGTTTTTGGCTCCCACGGAACTGCTCGCAAGACAGCATTATAAGACGGCTTCGGAGATTTTCGCGCCGCTGAGGCTTTCCGTGAAATTTCTCGCCGCCTCTTGCGCGCCCGCCGAAAAAAAAGACGCGCTGAGAGCCTTGGAGGACGGGAGCGCGGATATCGTAATCGGCACGCATTCGCTTTTTTCGGAGGGCGTGAGGTATAAAAATCCCGGGCTTATCATAGTCGACGAGCAGCACAAATTCGGCGTTTCGGAAAAAAACGCCTTAAAAGAAAAAAGCCGCGCCGCCGACGTTTTGACGATGAGCGCGACGCCCATTCCGCGCGCGCTGTCGCTGGCTCTTTTGGGCGAACTCGACGTTTCGACGATCGAACGGCGGAGCAAAATCGACGAGATAATCGCGACAAGAATCGTCCCCGCGAAAAAACGGAACGATATGTTTGAATACATAAGAAAACAAGCCGCGGCGGGCGGACAGGCGTATATCGTCGCCGCGAGAATCGAGGATGCGGAGGGAATCGAAACCGATACCGTAAAGGCGTTGTATAAGGAATTGAAAGAAGGGATTTTTAAGGATGTAAACGCCGCCCTCCTCCACGGAAAGACGGAAAAAGCCGAAAAAGAAAGGATTATGAACGGATTTCAAAGCGGCGAGATAAAGGTTTTGATCAGCACCACCGTCATCGAGGTCGGAATCGACGTCAAAAACGCTAACGTTATGGCGGTTATGAACGCCGACCGCTACGGACTCGCCACTCTGCATCAGTTGAGAGGGCGCGTGGGCAGAGGGAGCGAAAAGGCGTATTGTTTTTTGCATACGGCGAGGGACGGGTGCGAAAGGCTGCGCGTATTGACCGAATTTTCGGACGGCTTCCGCGTCGCCGAAAAGGATTTTGAACTTCGCGGCGGCGGTAATTTTCTCGGGGAACGCCAGAGCGGGGGCTTCGAGGTCTTGAACGATTATATTATCGAAATCGATAAGGAATTGATCGCCGCCGCAAAAAAAACCGCCGAAAGAATTCCGTTGAACGGGGAAACGGAAAAAGCGTTCCGCAGAATGAACTACCAAAAATATTATAATATAATAAAAAATACCGTTCCGATGTAGGAGGATGTTTTTTAATAAAAATTATTGAAAGTTTTCTCACGCGTTATTTTATATTTATATTTTCATTCTTATATTCTCATTCTCTTAATTCTTTCTTTTTTAACAATTTTTGACAACTTAAAAAAACTGAAAAAATTTTAAAATTTCTATTTACAAACTGTAAAATCTGTGATATAATGAACTATGAAAGACTATATAAAAGAGAGAGTGTTTATATATGACGAGGGAAAGTTTTGTAAAAAAGGTCGGTTTTGATATAACAGATGTCATACGGGGGGGGGGCATTTTTGCTCCTTAAAGGGGTCTTTTTCGGCTACGAAAAAGTTTTATAAAAAATCTCAAAACAGTTGCTTACGCCTTGAAATCGGCTAATTTCGAGGCGTAGGCGGCTGTTTTTTACTATCCGCAAAAAAGGCGGAAAAACGTGAAAAAATTAAACGAAAAATTGATAAATATAAAAGGCGGAACGATAGAAAAGTAAGCGGTTAATCGTGGATAAACAAGCGTAAAAAATGAAAAAGCAAAGAGCAAAAAGATTATACAATAAGAAACGATTAGGAAAAAATAAACCGAAAAACAAAAAAACAAACGGAAAAAGATAATACGACGGAAAAACGATTAAGGAAAAAATAAACCGAAAAACAAAAAACAAAGGGGAAAAAGATAATACGACGGAAAAACGATTAAGGAAAAAATAAACCAAAAACAAAAAACAAAGGGGAAAAAGATAATACGACGGAAAAACGATTAGGAAAAAATAAGCCGAAAAACAAAAAGACAAACGGAAAAAGGTAATACGATATAAAAACGATTAGGAAAAAATAAACCAAAAACAAAAAACAAAGGGGAAAAAGATAATACGACGGAAAAACGATTAGGAAAAAATAAGCCGAAAAACGAAAAGATAAACGGAAAAAGGTAATACGGCAAGAAACAGTTAATTAAAAAATAAAGGAAAAGGAGATCAATTTATGGAAAACTCGATCACGGAGCGTAAAGCGGTTGTTAAACCCGGCGGGTACAACGCCGCGCCGAACGCCCAAAGATTAATATCGCGCGGAGTCGTCTATACGAAACCCGCGCCGTCGTCCTACGCGCCGCCGAAAGTCGCGCCGAGGGGGGCGTATGCGACGAACGGCGTGGAAATCCCTTCGGCGGTCGGGAGTAATTTAGTATATACGAAATCCGTACCGTCGTCCTACGCGCCGCCGAAAGCCGCGCCGCCGAAGACCGTTTCGCGGGATTTGGCCGCGCCGAAACCAGCGGAAGCCGCGCCGAAAGCGGAACCGAAAGCCGAATTGAATTCCGCGCCGAAAGCGGCTAAGCCCACGCAAAGCGCGGCTAAGTCTACGCAAAGCGCGCCGAAACTTGCGGCCGCCGAAAAGCCTATTAAGCCGATTAAGCCTAAAAAACCTAAAAAGCCGTTTGATCCGGCGGAGTTCGGAAAAAAAGTAAAGGCGGCGTCGGTCTTGACGGGTTTGATCCTTTTGGTATTTATTTCTATGGTATCGGGCGCGTTGATCGGAAACTACATAGAGAGTGAAAAGATTAAAAACGCGGAATATACCGTCGTCTTTACGGTCGACGGAGCGGAATATTATACGGCGAAAATCAAAAACGGCGCGGAAATAGAATATCCCGCCGCCGATCCCGCCAAAGACGGCTTTATATTCGACGGCTGGGTCTTCGTGAGCGGCGCGCCGCTTGCCGACGGCAAGGTGAAGGGAGATTTGACGCTGGAAGCGGTTTGGGTCAAGGATAATTCGGCGAGAGTTAGTTTGGTCAAAGCGCAGATGAAAGCGATATTGCAAGATAAATACGACGAATTAATCGGGGACGGGAGTTATACCGAGACGGAGTTGGCGTCGTTGACGGCGATTTTTGAAGCGGCGGTAAAATATATAGACGGGGCGGACGCGTACGGCGAAACGGTGCTCGACGAATTAATGGCGGCGGCGGACGCTGCGGTCGCGGAAATGGAGGCGGTTCAAAGCGTATTCTCCGACGGGCTGGCATATACGGAGGTCGCGGGCGGCTATGAGGTTTCTTACGGAAGCGCGGTTGATACAAAGATTATAATCCCCGCGCTCTACAAGGGCAAAAAGGTTGTGAAAATCGCGGACGGAGGATTTTTGAACGCGGATATTACGTCCGTTGAAATTCCTTTCGGCGTGGAAACAATCGGCGCGAACGCGTTTTGGAATTGCTTGAATTTGGGATCTATTACAATTCCGGAAAGCGTAAAAGAGATCGGGAATTACGCGTTCGAGTATTGCGAGGGCTTGACGGCGGTCAATCTTTCCGAAGGGTTGGAAACGATCGGGAAAGAGGCGTTTTGGAATTGCTTGGAATTGAAATCGATCGCAATCCCGAAAAGCGTGAAAACCATCGGGGATCTCGCGTTCGAGTATTGCATAACGTTGGCGAAAGCCGATATATTAGGCGCGGAAACGATCGGGGAGGGCGCGTTTAGGTATTGCTATGAGTTGACGACGGTGAATATAGCCGACGGTTTGGAAAAAATCGGCGCGAGCGCGTTTTACGGTTGTTCAAAATTGGAGGCGATCGTAATTCCCGACAGCGTAACCGAACTCGGGTATTACGCATTTAAGTATTGCGTAAGTTTAGCGGAGGTCAAACTGTCAAAAGGCTTGGACAGAATCAATAAGGAAGCGTTCTTTGGCTGTTCAAAATTGGAATCTATCACAATTCCGGGAATCGTAGGTTCATACAGAGACGGCGGACCGGGGACGGTTTGGGACAACGCGTTTAAGAATTGTACGAATTTAAAGACGGTAATAATTTCCGAAGGCATAGAGAGAATACACAACGGGGCGTTTGAGGGTTGCGCGGCGTTGCAAACCGTTACTCTTCCGGAAAGTTTGACAAAGATTGAAACGCGCGCGTTTTACGAATGCAAGGAATTGACGACGATCAATCTTCCCGAAGGTTTGACGACACTCGGCGGAAACGGAAATGCGTTCTACGGCTGCGAAAAATTGACTTCGGTCACAAAAATACCCGACGGTGTAACGGCAATTCCTTTCTCAACGTTCGAGGGTTGCAAGAGTTTGACTTCGATCACGATCCATAAGGGCGTAACGGCAATCGGGAATCGCGTGTTTACGGATTGCGCTTCGTTAGAAAGCGTTACCGTTGACAAAGAGAACCCAAAATATGCGTCCGAAGACGGAGTTTTGTATAACAAAGCAAAAACCGAACTGATATGCTATCCCGCGGGAAAGAGGGCGGATCGTTTTGCAATACCGAGCGGCGTAACATATATTTGGTCATGGGCGTTCAGGGGCTGTGAAAACTTGACGGCAATCGACATACACAGCGGAGTAACGAATATTTCGTATGGCGCGTTCGGCGGCTGCGGAGCGGATAGTATTAACGTTGACATAAACAATAATTACTATGCGTCCGAGGACGGAGTTTTGTATAACAAAGCAAAAACTGAACTGATATTCTGTCCCGAAACAAAGGCGAACGATTTTATAATTCCGAACGGCGTAACGAAAATTGGTGATTTCGCGTTCTATGGTCAAAAAGGATTGACGGAGATTCTAATTCCCTCCACAGTAAAAATAGTCGGATCAAGCGCGTTTGAGAATTGCACTAATTTGTCATCGGTTACTATTGCCGACGGCGTTGAAGAGATTTGGGCGTATGCGTTCTATGGTTGTACGGCGTTGAAGGAGGAGATCACGATTCCGCAAAGCGTAGAATATATTTGGATCTCGGCGTTCTGGGGCTGTACCTCTTTAACGACGGTCAATCTTGCCGAAGGTTTGGATGAAATCGGAAATTATGCGTTCTCGAATTGCGTAGCGTTGACGGAGATCATAATTCCAGAGAGCGTAACGAAAATCGGAGTCGAAGCGTTTTGGGCTTGCGACAATTTGACGATTTACATTAAGGGTTCGTCCGACGGGTGGAACGCTAATTGGAACAACGGCTTTACCGGCAATATATATTATTATTCCGATATCGAAAAGGCGGGTTGTTGGCGCGATGTGGGAGGAGTTCCGACGTTGTGGTAAACGGACGGCGTTCAATCATAGTAACAAAGTAAAAGGTTTGTCAAGGATAGTCTTAATACCGTTTCGCTTTCAAAATTGAAAAACAAAGGTAAAATAAAGGTTGAAAGGCTATCCTTATACAAAATTACAAAAAAATGTTTGGGACGCGGGGGGGATGTCCGAAAAAGCGTAAATACGGCGGCTTAAATCTTACGCGGGCAATACCTCATACAAAATTACAAAAAAAGGTTTGGGACGCGGGGGGATGTCCGAAAAAGCGTAAATACGGCGGCTTAAATCTTACGCGGACAATACCTCATACAAAATTGCAAAAAAGGTTTGGAGAGTGAGGGCTGTCCTTATACAAAATTTATAACAATATCATAAACAGGAGATTTTAATATGAAAGATATCGATACGTCAAGCCGTGCGGCGTTCGGCAAAGGAGATTACAACACCGCGCCGAACGTAAAGGGTCTGATTTCGCGCGGCTTCGTCTATGCGCCGCCCGAACCTTCGTCGTATGCCGCGCCGAAAATTACGCCGCGTGATCCCGCCGCGCCGAAAACGGTTGTTTCGCCCCAATCCCTTCAACGGAGGGGAACGGAGGACGTCCAACCGCGCGGAATACCGGACGCTCAAACTCAACCTCTTTCACGCAAGGGAACGGCGGATACTAAAACTCAAATTCTTCCGCGCAGAGTGATAGGGGGCAGGATTTTGACCGCCTTCGTCGGGCTGATCCTTTTGGCCGCTATTTCTCTCGCCGCCGGCGCGTGGGGCGGAAGTTATTACGAAAAGGAAAAGATCAAAAACGAGGGTTATACCGTCGTCTTTACCGTGGACGGCGAGGCGAAATATCAAATATCCGTCAAAAAGGGAGAGAAAATAAAATATCCTTCCGCGCCCTCAAAGGACGGTTTCATATTCGGCGGCTGGGAATTCGAGAGCGGAGGCTACGCGGACGGCGCGTCGGGCGAAACGCTGATTTTTGCCGCGAAATGGATCGCGGTCGATGTCGATGCGGAAAAGCCGAAATTGCTGGCTTTGCTAAAAGCGGCGTATACAAAGAGTCTGAACGAGCGGTATGACGAGTCGCTGACGGAGAATATCGGGTTCGATCAGTCCGCGCTTAACGCGTTGAACGCGGCTCACGCAAGAGGTATCGCGAATATCGAGGCGGCGGATAGTTCGGACGCGATCGAAACGGCTTATAACACCGCGCTTGAAAGTATGGAGGAGGCGGTCGCAAGCATTAACTTTACGTTATTGCCCTATATCGAATCGGAGGACGGAAACGGATACGTTATGTATTGCGGCGGCGAGGGGGGAGATATAATTATCCCGGCGGTATATTTGGGCAAGCCCGTAACGGGAATAGACGACGTTAGTTTTGGACACAGAAAAGACGTTACTTCGATCGAAATTCCCGAAAGCGTGAAGGAAATTAAGGACTTTACCTTCTATAACGGCGGCTTAAAAAAGGTCGTGATTTACGGCGATAAGAACAGAATCGGCGCGAGCGCGTTCGCCTTTTGCACGGGCTTGACGACGGTTGAGATTTTCGGAAACGTAGGTGAAATCGGACATCAAGCGTTCTATATAACAACGGACTTGACGGCGGTCGCAATTCACGGGAACGCGGGAACGATCGGCGAGGAGGCGTTCGCTAACTGCCCAAAATTAGAGCAAATTACAATCGAGGGCGGCGCGGTCGAAATCGGCAAGAAAGCGTTCTATTTTAACACGAGTTTAAAGACGGTCGACATTCCCGGCGGCGCGGAAAAAATCGGCGAGGAAGCGTTCTCCTATTGCTCCGAATTGAAATCGGTCAATATCAACGGCGGCGCGGAAAAAATCGGGAATTACGCTTTCAACGGCTGCGCGAAATTGGAGTCGGTCGATCTCTCTAAAAACTTAACCGAAATCGGAGAGGGCGCGTTCAACGACTGCGCGGGCTTGACGACGGAGATCAAAATTCCGGACGGCGCGACGGCAATCGGCGACAATACTTTCAAAGGCTGCGCGGGCTTGACGAAGATCATAATCCCCAACGGCGTAAAGTCGATCGGAGAGGGCGCGTTTTGGGGCTGCGAGGGCTTGACCGCGCTCGACATTCCGGACAGCGTAACGGCAATCGGTGGAAACGCTTTTAACGGCTGCGTGGGCTTGAAAGAAATTAATATTCCGAAAGGCGTAACCGAAATCAAGAACAATACGTTCTACGGCTGCGCGGGCTTGACAAAGATCGTAATCCCCGACGGCGTAGAGTCGATCGGCGTTATCGCGTTCGGTTTCTGCACGGGCTTGACGGAAATCACAATCCCGAGCGCGGTAACGGTAATCAGCCCCGCCATGTTCCTTGGCTGTACGGGCTTGACGAAGGTCGTAATTTCAGGCGAAGTAACGTCAATCGGAAGTTCGGCGTTCTATGACTGTAAAAATTTAAAGGAAATAAATATCCCGGATAGCGTCGCGGATATCCAACCCGCCGCGTTTATGAACTGCGTGAGTTTGGAGAGCATCACAATCCCCGAAAAAGTAACGGCAATCGCCGCGAGCGTGTTCGAGGGCTGTACGGATTTGAAAACGATCGACATTAAAGACAATATAACGTCGATCGGGGAAAAGGCGTTCAAGGATTGCAAGAGTTTGACGACCGATATCAAAATTCCCGACGGAATGACGAAAATCGAGGACTACACTTTCTATAACTGCGGGAGTTTGACAAATGTTGAAATTTCCGGCGGCATAACCGAAATCGGAAAGTATGCGTTCTACGGTTGTTCGGGTCTGACGGAAATCAGTCTTCCCGACGGCGTAACGACGATCGGAGAAAACGCGTTCCACGGCGCGGGCTTGAAAGAATTCGCAATTCCAAACGGCGTAAAGACGATCGGAGCGTCGGCTTTCGGGGGATGCGACGGTTTGAAGAAAATCACGATCCCGAAAGACGTCGAATTCGAAACGCACGTGTTCGGCGGCTGCAAAAACTTGAAAGAAGTCATAATTGAAGAGGGCAGAACGCAAGTGGACAGAGGTATGTTCACGGGATGTGAAAGTTTGGAGAAAATCACAATTCCCGAAAGCGTAACGGTAATCGAATACGGCGCGTTCAGCGGCTGTAAAAGTTTGACGGAAATCGCGCTTCCCGAAAAAGTAACGGAGATCGGAGAGCAGGCGTTTATCGGTTGTTCGAACTTGGCGGAGATCAATATTCCGGACGGCGTAACGACGATCGGTAACGCGGCGTTCAGCGGCTGTAAAAGTTTGACGAAAATCACTCTTCCCGAGAGCGTAACGGAGATCGGAAGCGGCGCGAACAGCGGCGGCGCGTTCCACAGTTGTTCGGGGTTGACGGAAATCAATATTCCGAGCAAAGTAACGACAATCTACGGTAATACGTTCACGGGTTGCACCTCTTTAACGAAAATCTATATTCCGAAAACCGTAACCAAAGTCGAGGGTTTCGCTTTCCGGGATTGCAAGGATAACTTGACGGTTTATACGGAAGCGAGCGAGAACGAGATAAAATCAAGTTGGGCAAGCGATTGGAATTGGAGCGGGTGTACGGTGGTATACGGAGTAACGAAAGAGGCTTTCGACGATATCGGTTAAGCGTTAAGGAAAAAACAAAAACAAAGGGTTAATAACCGTCGGTAAGAGAGCGAAAATTAAAAAAGTTAGTAAGCCGTCGATAAGGATTAAACAAAAACTAAAAAAGACGACGAAAGATTAATTGAGAATTAAAGAAAAACAAAAGAGCCGGCAAAACGCTTGAAACGTCAATGGATTGAAAAAACTCCTTCCTCATTTTGAGAGAGGGGGTTTTTTCCGTAGTTTTTTAAAACTAAAAATTACCGAAAGTCTTTGAAAGAGGGCGCGGGAGATAAACTTTTTATGAAAAAGTTTTCTTCCGCGTTAATTCAAAAAATAAAAAAATATAATCTTTACAAATCTTTACACGGATTAAACGTAATCTTGCGGATTTTTGTTTTTGATTTTTGTATAATTGAGACATAAAATAAAATTTATGTACGGAGGTTTCAAAAGCAATGAAAAAATTGGTAAAAATCATCTTAGTTGTGCTTTGTGTGGTCGTCGGTGCGGCGGGATTGTCGGCGTGTACGTGGTGGGAGAAAGACATCCTCGTAATCGCCAGAACCGCGGGCAGCGGAACGAGAGACGCGTTCGACACGCTGATCAAAAACGAAGCGGGCGATTCTCTCGCGAAAAAAGCGGACGGAACGGCGCAGGGTTCGGGCGTTTTCGTCAAAACTTTGGTCGAGCAGGACAACACCGCCAGCGTTATGACAAAGGTCGCGGCGAATGAAAATTCGATCGGCTATATCTCACTCGGAAGCGTCAACGAAACGGTCAAGGTTTTGAGCGTAAACGGCGTCGCGCCCTCCTCGGAAACCGTGTTGGACGGCTCTTACGCGCTGAAAAGACCCTTTGTTCTCGCGACGAATAAGACGACGGCTTTGAGTGATGCGGCGGCTGATTTCGCGGCATATTTAAATTCGACGGAAGCGCAGGCGATCGTCGAAGCGAACGGATACGTTCAATTCGGACAGCATGTAGGCTACGCCGCCCCCGCGGAAGTTTTGGGCGGAACGGTGAAATTGAGAGGTTCGACGTCGGTGGAACCGCTTATGAGCAAATTGATCGCGGACTATAAGGTTAAAGGCGGCGCATCGGTGAGCGGAATCACTTTCGACCTCGACGCGCAAGGATCCAGCGCGGGCATCACGGCGGCTAAGAACGACCAAGAGGGAAACGTAATCGGTATGAGCAGTTCGGCGTTGAAAGCGGCGGACGAGGCGGCTTTGAATAGTTTCACCATCGCGCTCGACGCGGTCGCGATCATTGTTCACAACAAAAATAAAGTCGACAACCTCACGATCGCTCAGATTTTCGGTATCTATACGGGAAGCATAACGAAGTTCTCTAAGATATAAGAATCGGAAACGATCCTTGTTTTAGGACGTAAGAGTCGAAAACTGTCCTTAAAATAATTTTTTTAAACCGCGGCGGTGCTCTTTTCGGGCATTCGCCGCGGTGGACTAAAAAAAAACTTTTTGAAATTCCGAAAAAAAATAAATATACCTAATGAAAAAACAAACGGAAAGCGAAAGTATTAAATACCGAAAAAACAAACGAAAAGCAAAAGTATTAAATACCGAAAAAACAAACGAAAAACGGAAAAGTTAAACGCCGGAAAAACAAAAAAATAAAGAAATAATATAGGGCGCGCATGAGTCGGAGCATAATAAAAACTAAATACAAGGAAAAATTTTTTAAGTCGGTTTTCGCTGCCGCGGCGGTATTTTCTATACTCGCCGTGGTTTCGATTATCGTCTTTTTGTTTTACAGCGGTTTCCCCGCCATCCGAAAAATCGGATTTTTTGAATTCATATTCAACGCCGAATGGAAAAGTTCGAGCGCGGACACTTACGCCGATCCGCTTTTCGGCTCTTACGGAATCTTGACGATGATCGTCGGAAGCATATACGCATCCGTAGGCGCGGTCTTGATCGGCGGCGGTTTGGGGTTTTTCACGGCGGTGTTTTTGTCGCGGTTTTGTCCGCGGAAACTGAAAAAAATCTTGACGCAAGCCGTCAATCTCCTTGCTGGAATCCCCTCCGTCATATACGGATTTTTCGGTATGAGGGTGCTTTTGCCCGCGCTCGGAATTTTCAGCGCGAACGGCGACGGCGGCGGAATCTTGGCGGTCAGTATCGTACTCGGAATTATGATTATGCCGACCGTAACCGCGCTCTCGAAGTCGAGTTTGGACGCGGTGGACAAGTCGTACTACGAGGGTTCTCTCGCGCTCGGCGCGAACGAAGAGCAATCGGTCTTTAAGGTCTTGGTTCCCGCGGCGAAAAGCGGAATATTCGCGTCGCTGGTGCTTGGGACGGGCAGGGCGATCGGCGAAACTATGGCGGTCGTGATGCTTGCGGGGAACAACGCGGTTTTCCCGGAGGGGTTGTTCGCAAGTTTCCGCACGATGACGGCGAACATAGTTTTGGAAATGAGTTACGCGGGCGAACTCCAAATGGGCGCGCTTGTGGCGACGGGGGTCGTGCTGACTTTTTTTATTCTCGTCATAAATATCTGCTTTAACGTCTTGAAAGGAGACGGAAAAGGAAAGAAAAAAATAACGCTTTCCGGCGGAAAAAGGGCGGACGCGTCAAAGAGCGGAGAGGTTGACGGCATACCTAAAAACGGTTTTTTAAACGACAAAACCGATGCGGACGGCATACCTAAAAACGGTTTTTTAAACGATAAAACCGATATCGAAAGCATACGAAAAAACGCGTTTTCGGAAAACGGACAAGGGATTTTGAATTCGCAAGTTGGCGTTTCGGCTTTTGAAAACGGAATCAAAGGCATACAAGATAAAGGTTTTTTAAATGCGGAAAACGATATTGAAAACATACCTAAAAGCGGCTTTTTAAACGCGGAAAACGATATTGAAAACATACCTAAAAACGGCTTTTTAAACGCGGAAAACGATATTGAAAACATACCTAAAAACGGCTTTTTAAATGCGGAAAACAATATCGAAAGCATACCTAAAAGCGGCTTTTTAAGCGAAAAAAACGACGGACACGGCATACAAAAAAGCGGATTTTTCCAAAGCGGAAAAGAAATTCCGAACACGCGCGGCGGTTCCGGCGGCGGGCAAAACGCGGCGAAAAAACCCAAAAAAGACCTCTCGAAAATCGGAAAACGCGCCTCTTATGCCGCCGCCGCGATCGGGATATTTTCTTTGCTTTCGATAGTTTTTTTTGTGTTGGCGAACGGATTGCCGTATATGAACGCCTCTTTGCTATTCGGAAAGTTTGAATACGGCGGCGATCCCAGCATCGCGTCGTCCGTCGTTTCCACTGGGATGCTCGTTCTTTTGTCCTCCGTGATAGCCTTTCCGATCGGCATCGGCGCGGCGATTTATCTCGCCGAATATACGGCGAAGGGAGGGGTTTTCGTGCGGATTATCCGCCTCACGGTGGACACCTTAGGGGGAATTCCCAGCATCGTGTACGGGCTTTTCGGAATGGTTTTTTTCTGCGATTTGCTGGGACTCGGAACTTCCGTTCTCGCGGGCTGTCTGACCGTAAGCCTTATGATAATCCCCACGACGGTGCGCGGAACGGAAGAAGCGTTGCTCGCCGTTCCCGACAGTCTGCGCGAGGGGGCGTACGCGCTCGGCGATTCGCGGATCGGGACGATTTTCAAGGTCGTCATTCCATCCGCTCTGCCCGGAATTTTCGCGGCGGTTCTGCTCGGGATCGGCAGAATGGCGGCGGAGTCCGCGCCCGTGCTATTCACTATGGGCGCGAGTTTAAAGCCTATGCCTACGGGGTATAAGTCGAGCGGAACGACGCTTGCGGTCGCGCTTTACGCGCTGTCGAGGGAGGGCTTGCACGTGAACGAGGCGTATGCCTGCGCGTGCATATTGATTTTGATCGTGCTGACGCTGAACGTCATATCGACGCTGCTGGTGTCGAAACTGCAAAAAAAACTTGCGGGTATTACCGCGAAAAAGTTAAAGGCGTAGGGTAATATCGGATTTTTGAAACGCGCGCGAAAGCGAAAAATAAATTCCGCTTGTATTGCGTATAAAAAGATTGAAAAGAGAAAACGAAAATTTCATAAAAGCGAAAGCGAGAAATAAACGCCGTATGTTGTATTGCGTGTAAAAAAAATGAAAGAGAAAAAACGAAAATTTTATAAAAACGAAAGCGAAAGAATAAACGCCGCTTGTATCGCGCAATGAAATATATTTTGTCATAGAAAAATCACATTTTAAAAAACATTTTGACATTACCGATCGGAGATTAAAAAAAATGAGTGAAAAGGTTTGCATAAAAGTAGAAAATTTGAATTTGTTTTACGGAAAATTTCAAGCCCTGAAAAATATAAATCTCGATGTCGCCGAAAATGAAATCACCGCTTTTATCGGTCCGTCGGGCTGCGGAAAAACCTCCCTTTTGAAATGCTTTAACCGTATGAACGATATCGTGGACGGCTGCCGCGTCGAGGGCGGAATCCGCATAAAGGATAAGGATATATATCGCGATATCGACGTGAGCGATCTGAGGCGCGAGGTTGGAATGGTGTTTCAAAAGCCGAACGTATTCCCTATGAGCGTGTACGACAACGTCGCCTACGGACCAAAAACGCACGGGATCAGAAAAAAATCCGCGCTGGACGCCGTGGTTTTCGACTCCGTTCAAAGGGCGGGGCTGTGGGAGGAGGTCAAGGACAGATTGAATAAATCCGCGCTCGGGCTGTCGGGCGGTCAGCAGCAAAGGCTTTGTATCGCGAGAGCGTTGGCGGTATCCCCCGAAATTCTCCTTATGGACGAACCGACCAGCGCGCTCGACCCGATCTCGACGGGGAAAATCGAGGATCTTTGCGAAGAATTAAAGGAGAGGTATACGATCATAATCGTTACGCATAATATGCAGCAAGCGGCGAGAATTTCCGACAAAACCGCCTTTTTCCTTTTGGGCGAAATGTTGGAATTCGGAAAGACCGAAAAGGTTTTCGCAAGCCCCGAGAATGAAAAATGCGAGAAGTATATAACGGGGCGTTTCGGTTGAGCGGAAATTATATTGTATGCGGAGATAACGAAAGCGCGTAAACGGCGTACGACGCAAAATACTAAAAAACTTTTTGTCCGGTATTAAAAAAACGGAATAAAATACTAAAAAAACCTCTTGTCCGATAAAAAAACGGAATAAAATACTAAAAAACTTTTTGTCCGGTATGAAAAAGGGAATAGAATACTAAAAAAATCTCTTGTCCGGTATGAAAAAACGGAATAGAATACTATAAAATAATATTCTTTCGACCGATAAAAACGGAATACTAAAAACATAATACTAAAAACGGAATACTATAAAAATAAAAAACGTAAAATAAAAACGAAAAAACGAAAAAAACGAAAAAAATACGAAAAAAAATTATACCCGCAAACGAAATAAAGGAAACAAAACTATGAACGGAAATAAATTTGAACAAGAATTGGCGCGCCTTCACAAAGATTTGATCGCTATGGGCGGCGCGATCGAGGAGGCAATCGAACTGAGCATAAACGCCCTTATCAATCAAGACAGGGAAATTAGTTTGTCCGTCATCGAAAACGACAAGGCGGTCAACGCGCTTGCGCGCACGATCGAGGGCGAGGCAATGAAAATTCTGTTGCGCAGACAGCCCGTCGCGGGCGACTTGCGGATCATATCCACCGCGCTCAAAATGGTTACGGATATGGAGCGGATCGGCGATCAGGCGCGCGATATATGCTCTATCGTATTGCACCTTTGCGAGGAGGAATACCAGACAAAATTGATTCATATTCCGCAAATGGCGCAGACGGCAAAAAAAATGGTCAATCAATGTATCGACAGTTTTGTGCGGATGGACTTGAATCTCGCAAAAAATGTCATAGAAACCGATAACGAGGTGGACGCTTTGTTTGCCAAAGTGCGTCAAAGTATGATAAAATTAATGCGGGAGAATTCCGGCTACGCCGATCAAGCGATATATTTGACGATGGTAGCCAAATATTTCGAGAAAATAGGCGACCATGCCGAGAATATCGCCGAATGGGTGATATTTTGCAAGACGGGGGAGCGGAAAAATATTCAACTGTTGTAGGGGCGGCGATTGTTAGCGATCAATAACCATACTCACTAAATATAACGGGGGCGTTTTTATGAAACAATTGATTTACGGCGTCGAGGACGACGAAAGTCTTCGCGAACTGATAAAGTACACCTTGACGAACGACGGCTACGAGGCGTTGATGTTCGCGAATGCCGAGGATTGTTTGGAGGCTTTCGACAAGCGGCAGCCCTCTCTTTTGTTGTTGGACATTATGCTGCCCGGTATGGACGGTATGGAAGCCTTGAAGATAATTCGTGAAAAATATAAAAACCTCAACGTCAAAATCATTATGCTGACGGCGAAAAACAGCGAAATAAACAAGATTTCGGGTTTGAACGGCGGCGCGGACGACTATATGACGAAGCCTTTTTCGGTTTTGGAATTGACGGCGAGGATCAAAGCGCACCTGAGGCAAAGGGCGGTAAGCGTCGGGGGCGGCGTTATCGAATTCGCGGGGATCGGCTTAAACGCCGCGTCGAGAGAGGCGAGGGCGGGCGGCGAACCGCTCAACCTTACCTATTTGGAATTTGAACTTCTGAAAATCCTCTTGGAAAACGCGGGGACGGTTCTGGAACGCGAAAGGCTTTTACGCGAAATTTGGGGAATGGAGTATTTCGGCGAGAGCCGGACGGTGGACATTCACATAAAAAATTTGAGGGCGAAAATGGGCGGATACGGGGCTTGCATCGTGAGCGCGCGCGGATTGGGCTACGTCTTAAAGGGAAGCCCGAGCGGCGAATAAGCGAGGCGGTTGAATATAATATATATTATATAATATACGGCATATAAAAAACACTGAGAAATGAAACGGATAGCATATTTAAAAGAAAATAAATATAATAAATATTATATAATATATATTATATAAAGGATTATGTTAAATGAAAAAATCCATAGCGCGTAAAATTTTTGCCGTAACCGCTTTCGCTCTTTTAATTTTCACGGCGGCGATGTTGATAGTTACGGATAGTATGAACAAGGAGGCGGCGCGAAAAAACGCCGTCAATCTTTTAAAGACCGTCGGGGCGGCGATAAAAAGCGGCGCGCTTGACGACTATAAGGACGCGGCGCGCTATTCGGACGACGGCGAAAATATCAGAATCACGATCATAGCCCTCGACGGCACGGTGCTTGCCGACACTCTGCCCTACGCCGTCGGGAGTTTGGAAAACCACGCCGATCGGAAAGAGGTAAAAGAGGCTCTTTCGGGCGGCGTTGGGAGCGACGTAAGGAGGTCGGACAGTTCGGGTTCGAGTTATCTTTACGTCGCCGAATTGACGGACACGGGGACGGAAACGGTCGTTTTGAGAATCGCGGTCGGGGTGCGGGAGATCAATTCTTATATTTTCGGCATAATCGCCGCCGCCGCGCTCATACTCGTTTTGGTTTTAATCGCGGTCGGTTTCATTTCCAAGCCGATTGCCGACGGGTTGATAAAGCCGTTCGCGCTGATAAGGGAGCGTTTGGACGCCGCCGCGGCGGACGACGGCGCGGATAAGCGGAACGCGCCGCCCATAACCTTGACAAACTACGACGAGGTAAACGCCGCGCTTATAGATATCGACGAGATAAGCGAAAAAATGAAATCGGGAATTAAACGCAGCCGCGACGACAAGCGGAAATTGGATTTTATTATCGAAAACATCAATCAAGGCGTGATCACGCTGTCAAAGGACGGTCTTATCGGTTTGCGGAATAAGACGGCGGCGGAATTTTGGGGCATTCCGGAAGGGACGAAAGAGCCGCTTTGCGCCTATATCCGCGACAAAAATTTCAATAAAAAGTTGGAGGAAGCCGCGGCGCGCGGCGAGGCGGCGCGGTTCGATATGACGGAAGCGTCGGGCAGGGTTTTGGAGATTCGGTTCCGCCCGACCGCAGAAAGCGGCATTTCGGGCATCATAACGGCGGCGGACGTAACGGACGCGAGAAAATTATCCGCCGAAAAACAGGAGTTTTTCGAGAGCGCAAGCCACGAATTGAATACGCCGCTGTCGTCGATTTTGGGCTACGGCGAAACGATGCTTGCGGACGGAAAATTTAAACGCGAATTTTTGGAAATTATAAATAAAGAGGCTACGCGTATGAAAATCCTCATATCCGATATGCTGAAAATTTCCGAATTAGAGAGGAACGCCGCGACGGACGACGCGGAAATCGATATAAAAGACATAGCCGAACGGGCGGCGCGGTCTTTGATGCCTAAGGCGGCCGCGAAAAATATCACGCTGAAAACGTCCCTTTGTACGGGTATGATTTATGCCGACGAGGAAAAAATAACCGAATTGATATCGAATCTCGCCGACAACGCGATAAAGTATAACAACGAGGGCGGCGCGGTGGAAATCGCGTCCAAAAAAACGGATAAAAAGGTCGTTTTGACCGTCAAGGATAACGGAATCGGTATACCGCAGGAGTATATACCAAGAGTGTTCGAGAGGTTTTTCAGGGTCGGAAAAGGACGGGCGAAACGCGAAAGCGGCACGGGCTTAGGACTCGCGATCGTCAAACATATCGCAAACCGCTACAACGCCGCCTTGTCGATAGAAAGTACCGTCGGCTACGGAACAACCGTAACCGTAGCCTTTCCCGAATATATAAAAAATCCGCCGGAATAACTTGTTTTTCTTTCTTGCAAAATTAAGGATATCTTGATAACGCTTAGAAAAACCCGATAGAATTTATAATAAAACCTAAACGATATAATTAAAAAATTTTACAAAATTAAGGCTTTCATAAATAAGTTAAATAAAACTAAAACAATTAAGTATTCTCTAAAAAACTCCTTTTTCGTTTTGAAAGAGGAGTTTTCTTGCATTACGGAAAGTTCACCGCATCTTTTCCGTTATAATTTTAATCATATATGCGGATTAAAATTTTGTGAAAAGTTTTTCAAAAAAAATAGAAATTTTTAAGTTTTATGTCCGCAACAATAAAATTTATGCTATACTAATTAAACTTTTAATCCGTACACCGTACGGATTAAAAACCGCCGTCATATTTAACGGCGGAGGGCGGGGATTGCCGCCCGGTTAATGCCGTCATAGCGGTAAATCCGGCAAAATGCAAAACGGTTTGCCGCCGCATTTTATAGAGCGGTTAAACTTTTAAATCAAACATATGTTTGATTTTAAAGTTTAACCGCTATACATATCGCCACCGCCGCAAAAAAATCTCCCTTATAACGACTATCATAGCGGCGATCGTTAATCTAAATAGGTGTTATTTGAGCAAGTATATAGATTAAAGAAGATATTACACGATATTGAACTCTAAAACTTTCCTTTTAGAAATTCTTTGACGGAAGTTTCGTACAATTCCGAATTCCAATAGTGGCTCGACCCGTGCGCCGCGCCGTCCACTATGACGAATTTTTTCTCCGTTACGCAGTTATTAAAGCATTTTTCGCTCATTTGGTAGGGGATAAAGACGTCCGCGCCGCCGTGTATAAAGAGGATCGGAACTTTTGAATTCTTGACCGCCTCGCTTGAATCCGCCTCGTCGAAGGCATAGCCCGCGCGTTTTTTGCATATCGCGCTCACGATATTGACGAACGGAAAGGGCGGGAGGTGAAAAATCCTTTTAATTTGAAAGGACAATTCATCCTTTACCGAAGTGAACGGGCAGTCCGAAACGATTGCTTTTACGTTTTTTGGCAAATCCAGATCCGCCATTTGGAGGACGGTCGCGCCGCCCATAGAAATTCCCGTCATCACGATACTGCCGTTCGGGTATTTTTTTGTCAGCACGTCCAGCCAGAGCAACCCGTCAAAGCGATCCAAAGCGGCGAATCCGATATATTTTCCTTCGCTGCGTCCGTGGGCGCGGTGGTCGGGCAGGAGGACGTTATAGCCTTCGTTGAGATAAAACTGAGCCAGACCCGCGAAATCGCGTCTGCCCTCTGACGTATAGCCGTGCATACAGAGGACGGTTTTATCGGTTTTTATCGGATTTTCAAAGAAGCGGCCGATCAGTTTCAAGCCGTCTTTGGTTGTAACCGTAACCTCTCCGTGCGGAATTGCGAGGAGTTTTTCCGACTCTTCGTCGATATATTTTCCGAATTCGACGACATAATCGCCCATTAACTTGAAAAGAAGAGACAAAATCAATTTATCTTTGCCTATGTCTTCGAGCATACTGTGGCGTATGATGAGTTTTTTGAAAGCAAAAAGACCTATCCCGAGAATCGCGAGAGCGATGACGACGACCGCGCCGCCGAGAATTCCGAAAAAAAGTCCTAAGTTAAATTGTAAAAACAGCATAATAAAAGTCCTCCCGAAAATGTTTTTTTAAATCTATAAAACGGCGCGTTATACAGAATACGCGCGCCTTTTATTTATTAACGCGATACGAAACGTTTCCGTACTTATATATTAGCATAAAAGTATACGGTATGTCAATAATTATCTTCGTTTCTTAGTAGGAAGTTTACTAAAATTTCCATTCGCGAAATGAAATTCATCTTAACCAAAAAGTATAGGAACATTCGCCGCCGTTCAGGAACACTTCGACGGTTTTTGTATCCTCCAAGATATCTACGCGTTTCGGTTCGACCGGCATCACGAACGCCGTTTTTTTGTTTTTATGATCGGAAAACTCTATTTCGTTTCCGTGAAAGGACACGTATTCGCTTTGCGGTTTCAATAGGCGGCGCGCGGAATCGACGGGGAAGTTGTATATTTTTCCGTCGTTGAGCGTCAATTCCCGCGGAATCGAGAGCGCGCCCGCGAACTTGCAGCCGAATGGCGGACGTTTTCCCCAGTGATACATCCAGCCGATCATAATCCGCTTATCGCCGCGCGCGAATGTTTGAGGGGCGTAAAAGTCTATGCCGTTTTCGGGGTTGCATACGGAATAATCGGTAAGCGCGCCGTCTTTCAAATTTCCGACGACAAAATAGACGCTTTTTAACTTTTCGCCTATTTTTGAAAACATAAGGACGTATTTATCGCCGAGTTTAAAAAGATCGGGGCATTCGATACAATCCTTAAATTCCCCGCCCCCGAACAAAACGCCCGCGTACTTCCAGTTTAAAAGGTCCGCGCTTTCGAACAGAAGCACCTTTCCGCAGGTTTTATCGCCCGCGCCTATGACCATACGGTATATTCCGTCGATTTTGGCGACTTTCGGGTCGCGGAAGTTCTTGAAACCTTGCGGATTTTTTGATATGATCGGGTTTCCCGCATATTTTTCAAAGCGCGTGCCGTCGCGGCTGAAAGCCATAGAGACGGTTTGCCCCGTTTCTTTTCCGACGGACGTATAAAAGAGATACAACATTCCGTCGCCGCCGCATACGGCGGAGCCGGAAAAGCAGCCGCCCGAATTTTCATAGGGCGCGTCGGGATAAAGGGCGGCGGGAAGTTCCTCCCAATTCAATAAATCGCCGCTCACGGCGTGTCCCCAGTGCATTTTTCCCCACTTTGCGGCATAGGGGTTGTATTGAAAAAACGCGTGATACTTTCCTCCGAAAAAAATCAAGCCGTTCGGGTCGTTTATCCAGCCTTTTTTCGGCTCGAAATGATATTTCAGTCGTAAATTTCCGTTTTTCATAATTTTTAATCCTTAAAAAGGCGCGTAAAACCCGTCTGTATTCGGTGTGTAATACGCGGATAATTCTAAATTTAAGCGCGATAAAAACGCGTTTTAAGTATTTATTTAAGCGGAATTTAAGCTTTTGCGTCCGAAACGGCCGGCTTTTCACCGGACGACTCCTTAATAAAGAAAAGCAGAACGGCCGCGATTATGACGGCGGCGAGGCAATACGGAAAGAGTATAAACCGTCCGAAAACGTCTTGCAGCGCGCCGCTGGCGATGGGCGTCAAAACCATAGCGATCGTCATAACGGTATTGAAAACGCCCGTAGTTTTTCCGATTTGCTTCGGGTCGGACAGTTCGAGAATATACGGAAAGAGGTTGACGAGGGCGACGGAATACCCGATTCCCGCCAAAACAAAACTGAAAAGCATCAAAACCGTCATCTCGTTTTGACTCGCCGCCAAGCTAAACGCCAAAATCATCAAATCCAGCCCGATGATCAAAAGATGCCGCCTTTGGATTTTTTTTGACAATTTCGCGACGGGAACGGCCGCCGCGCACGCCGCGACGAGGCAGAGCAGTTGCGGAACGGTAAACCCGCCCTTCGACAGGTTGAGAACGTCCGTCGCGTATACCGAGAGAGAGGACACCAACCCGTTGAACGAAACGTAAAAAAAGAAAACCGCCGTCAAAATGATTATTTTATTCCGTTTTAAGTTTTTCGCGTTGGTATGAAAGTCGAATGTCTCCGTTTCGGAATCCGCCTTTTTTTCGTCGTCGGGGAGGGCGTCGAACGCCGCTCTCAATTTGTTTTCTTTGACCTTGACGGCGAATATAACGATCAAAACCGCCATAAGCGCGGAATCGATATAGAATATGTATTGAAAGCCGACGGCTTTTAATTCGCAAAGAGCGACGCCCGCGACGGTTGCCGCGATGCTGACGATTTGAGTTACGGCGTTTGCCTTTCTGCGCTTGTTGAGCGGCGTCAGGTCGGGCAGGAGGGCGAGGGACGCGGGGCGCGCCATTGCGTTCAAGGAGAGCGTTACGGCGAGGAGAACGATAAAGAGAACGTTAAAAGACAGCCCGAGCGAAACGCCCGCGAAAGTCCAGACAATCACGGCGGCGGCTGAAAAAAAGAGTATAAAAGGGGTGCGCTTGCCCATTTTGTTGCGGCTTTTGTCGGAAAGAGAGCCGAAAAGCGGGAGCAAAAAAAGCGCGAGAACGTTGTCGAGAGCCATAATGACGCCTTTGTTGAGGTCGGAAAGCCCCAGTCCGCCTTCGGAAACCGGCGCGGTCGCGATGAGAGGCATAAGCGAGTCGAAAACGCTGTTAAAAATCGAAATCCACGCGAAAGCGAGAGACAAAAGGAGTGTTCGTTTTGTGAATTCCCGATTCGATTTTTTTTGTTCTTCTCCGTATAAAGGCATAAAAATTCCTCAAAAAAGTCAATAATAGCCGTTTTTTCCGGCGGTGTTTTTATTATAACATATTTTCATTAAAATTGAAAGAAGAATTTTGCCGTATTTGTTCCCGAATGTTAAAAAAACGGCAAAAATGCCGAAAGATTTCAAGTTTTTTGCGTAAATTTTTGTGTGTGCCGCGTTTGAGTTTTTTTGAATTACCGCTTAATACGCCCCGTTTAAACGTTTTTAGATTGTTTAATCGCATTCCTTAATTTAAATGCTTTAACGCGGTTATTTATATGATCCGTTTAAATATTTTTAGATTGTTTAATCGCATTCCTTATTTAAATGCTTTAACGCGGTTATTTAACCGCTGTATTATCGAAAGTTTTTGAAAGAGGGTACGGGAGAGAAGTTTTTTCAAAAAGTTTTCTCCCGTATCATACCAAAATTTTTTATTTTAACGCGGTTATTTATATGACCCGTTTAAACGTTTTTAGATTGTTTAATGGTATTCCTTAATTTAAATGCTTTAACGCGGTTATTTAACCGCTGTATTATCGAAAGTTTTTGAAAGAGGGTACGGGAGAGAAGTTTTTTCAAAAAGTTTTCTCCCGTATTATGCCAAAATTTTTTATTTTAACGCGGTTCGTCGCCGGAGATTAGAAAATCGGCGGAAACGCCGAAAATATTCGCAAAGGCGCGCAGTTCTATGTCGGTTACGAAACGGTTTCCGCATTCGATGCGCTGAATGGCGTTTTTGTCCAAATCTATGCCTTTCAACTGCATTTTTTCGGCGAGCGCACGCTGAGAGACGTAGGGTTTCAGCCCGTTTCGCAGTCTCGAAATCTTTTCTCCGCATATATTGTTTTTTGTGTCGTTTTTATTTTTAAACACGGTATACTTCCGAAATGGTATTTTTTTAAGAAAACGGTTACTAATTGACATTTACTAATTGTCATTTTTCTAATTATAAGACACAATGCCTCCGCTCTTGACATTCAGAAAATGTCAATATCTATTTTAGAGTATTTAAAAAAATAAAAAAATATACCACAAGAACCAAAAAATGAAAAAAATGAAAAAAATGAAATGAAAAACATTTTTTGGGTTCTAAGTTTTCGTGATAAAAAGCGTTCCCGTTTGCTTTATTTATCACGAATTTTTGCAACTCCCAACATTTTTAAATATATAAAAAACGAGATAAAAACAAAAAACTTCTCTCTTGTCATTTAAGAGAGAAGTTTTTTATACTAATTAAACTTTTTAAACTTTTAATTCATAAAAAATAAAGAAATTACTTAAAAAATTTCAGCATTTCGCCTAAGGCGGTTTTTGCGACGGGCAGGGCTTGTCCGACGGGGAAGGCGTGGATAGCGGTTCCGCCGACGCCGTGGAACGCGCCGTTTTCGACGTTCACGGCTTGGAGTTTTTCGGACAGGCGGAAACCGTCTTCGCGGAGCGCGTCGCGTTCGCCCGTGATGACGAATGTTTTCGGGAAAGAGGAATTTATGAACCTTATCGGCGACATATATTGAGCGTCTTCGTCGTTTAGGAGTCCGTCGACGTCTTTATCGGCGTAGGAGCAGAGGTATTCTTTCATATACGGGTAGCCCGAATTCAGCGCGGAATGGGTGTCGTATAGACCGCAGATCGCGCCTATACCGGAGAACGCGGTATCTTTTGACCCGGGGTCGAGGTTAAAGAAATTTTTCATTTTATCGTTTGAAGAAATCGCGCCCAGCGTAACCGCGAGCGACGCGCCCGCCGACTCGCCCGCGACGTAAATTTTTCCGTCGTCGAAGTTGTATTTGCCGGCGTTGGTTTTCAGGAACGCGAGAGCCTTATAGATGTTTTCGACGGGGGCGGGAAAGACGTATTTGGGGGCGAGTCCGTAAAAAATCCCGACGACGACGTATCCGTCCGCCGCGATGTTGGAAATGATCGCCTTTCTGTAATCGGGCGCGCCAGAAACGAAACCGCCGCCGTGCAGATAAATGAAAAGAGGCAGTTTTTCGCTTTGGTTTTTTTGACGGCATACGTTGAGATAGAGATTTTCGTCGCCGCAGTATCTGATTTTTTTGTCGAATACGACGTCTTTCGCTCCGCCTAAGGTGTAGAGCGTCTTTCCGAATAGGAATTCCGAAGCGACGCAAAAGGCTTTAGAATATAAGTACGCGAAGGTTTTTTTCATAAAGTTTCTCCCGTTATGCGTTATTATTTTACGCTTTATATATCTCGTATTGCAGTATAGCAAATGTGCGTTATTATTTTATGTATAGCATATCTCGTATTATAGTATAACAAATATGCGTTATTATTTTACGCTTTGAGTATCTTATATATATAGTATAGCAAATTTTCAGATTTGTCAATAGTTTTTAAAGAAAACGAATTTTTATTTTGAATATTTTAAGCGCGCGGGAGAAAACTTTTATACCAAATTAAACTTTTGAGAGTTCTGAATTTTCGTGATAAAAATCGTTACCGGCCGCTTTATTTATCACGATTTTTTAGAACCTCCTTTTTTTTAAATTCGGAATTGCCAATCCCATTTCAATAATTTTTTTCAAATTCGGAATTGCCAATTTCTTTTTAATATTTTTTTTTCAAATTCGGAATTGTCAATCCTTTTTTAATAATTTTTTTTAAAAAACCTATTGACAAGCGGCATATGTTATAGTATACTAATATACGATCAAAAAGCGGCCGGCGTTTTGTCCGGCAAAAAAAAGGGGGAATATTTTATGGCAGCAAGCATTATTTTGACCGTTTTAGGAGCGGTTTTCCTGACTCTTTTCTGTTTAGTCAGGGACGAGAACAGCAGCGTCAAGGCTTTGCTTTTAAAGACGCTGACGAGCGTTTGTTTTGTTTTGGCGGGTTTGTTCGGCATATCGAACGGGGCGGCTCTTCCGGCGGGCGCGCTGATCGTATCCGGTCTTTTGTTCGGTTTGATAGGGGACGTTCTGCTGGACTTGAAATTTATCGACAAGCCGAACGCCGATATGTACACGTACGGCGGTATGGGTTCGTTTTTGGTCGGTCATATCTTTTATATCACCGCGCTTTTTCTGGTCTTTGATTTGACGGTCGGCGGTTCGCTGATTTCCGCGGGCATAACGCTGGTTTTGGCGGCGGCGGTCGTCGTAACGACTTTGAAGGTTATGAAGTATGATTACGGGAAGTTTTTGGTTCCGGCGGCGATATATTCGGTGCTTTTGATATTCTTTACCGTGCTTTCCGTATACGCGCTGATAAGGGTCGGCGGCACGGCGGCGGTGCTTTTCACGATCGGTTCGGTTTTGTTTTTGTTGTCCGACGTGATCTTGTCGATGACGTATTTCGGAGGAAAAAAAGGACTCGTATACCTCGTTACGAACCATACCACATACTACGCCGCGCAATTTTTAATCGCGCTCGCGGTTTGTTTTATCCCCGTTTTAGGGTGATATCGTAATAGGAATAATACGGGGGGAGAACTTTTTCATAAAAGTTTTCCCCCGCATTCTTTAAACAAAACAAAAAACAAAACGGAAATACAAAGGGTTTACGATGCTTACATACGAAAAAACGCGGGACGGCTTACATATAAAAGGCGTCGGGTTTGACATAACGAAAACCGCATTGTCCGGTCAGATTTTCAGATATCTTGAAACGGACGGCGGTTTTGTCATTTTTTCAAAGGACAAGAGAGCGGTTTGCATAAATTGCAAGAGCGCGGATTATGAAGGCGCGAAAGGCGGATTTATTGACGGCGAAAGCGGCGGCGATAAAAAAAGCGATTGCGTATTTAATCAAAGCGCGGAATGCGGCGATAAAAAAAGCGGCGGCGCGTCGTTTCAAAATTCGGACGGCGGGATTATTTGCGGCGAAAATGATAACAAGTGTTATGAAAACCGCGAAAAAAGCGAAAATTTTATAAAAATAATTACAAAAGACGGCGATTATTTTATAAAATATTTTGATTTAAACAAAAACTATGATATAATAAAAGACAAATACGGAAGCAACGCCGCGGTCGCGGACGCGATCGAGTATTCCGGCGGCATAAGAATGTTAAGACAGGATTGTTTCGAGACCGTGATAAGTTTTATCATCTCCGCGAACAACAACATTCCGCGCATAAAAGCGATTATCGAGCGGCTCTGCAAAAAGAGCGGACGCGATATGGACGGCGGGCTTTTTAACGCCTTTCCCGAACCTTTCGAGATGAGGGATTTGAGCGAGGAATTTTACAAGAGTATCGGCGCGGGGTATAGGGCGTCCTATCTTTATAAGACCGTGAGGGCGATAAACGACGGTTTCGACTTGAACCGCGTCTTCGGTATGCCGGCGGACGAGGCGCAAAAATATCTGATGAGGTTAGAGGGCGTGGGTCCGAAGGTCGCGGATTGCATTTTGCTTTTCGCATACGGCAAAGGCGGCGTTTTTCCCGTCGACACGTGGATCAAAAAATCCGCTAAGGAACTTTTCGGAATAGATTGCGGCGATATAAAGAAAATAAGCCGCGAGTTGGTCGGGCTTTTCGGAGAGGATTCGGGGATTATACAGCAATATATCTATTATTATATGAGAAGTTTAAAGGAATGACGTAACGAAAAAGATTTTAATATATATCGCCGCGGACGAAGCGGTCGGGGTTTTCCGGAGAGGGTTCGGGGATTATACGGCAATATATCTATTATTATATGAGAAATTTAAAGGAATAACGAAACGAAAAAAGAGGTGGAAATATGTCCGAAGACACCGAGAAAAACGTCATAGAAAACTTTGAAAATTCCGAGAAAATCGGCGAGGAGAACTCTCCCGGAAAAAGCGTCGTTACGGAGGTAAAAAGCGTCGAAAAGAAAAAATTTATCGATCACGATTATATCGACAAGGATATAATAGCGAGATTCGACAGGCTTTTGAAAAAGTGAACGGTTTATAAAATTTTGATCGGGTTTGTCTTATTCCGATATCGTTTTGAAAGTGAAACGGTATTAGGCATTAGATAGTGTCTATCCCATAATTTCGCGGTATAGTACCGCGAAATTTATATATAAAAAACGTTTCGATAAGCGGCGGGAATTAGAAAGATATCGGTTAAGGAATTGCATAAAAGACGTTAAAAAAATATCTCCGATATTAACGAAAATAAAAAAATATTTTTAAAAAAGGAATTTTAAATATGGGAAACGTGGAATTTAAAGAATCACTCTGCAAAGGCTGTTCTCTTTGCGTATCGGCATGTCCGAAAAAAATCGTTTCGCTGTCAAAGCGGACGAACGAAAAGGGTTATTTTGTCGCCGAGGTTTTGGATAAGGCCTCTTGTACGGGCTGCGCCGCTTGCGCCGCTATGTGTCCCGACATAGTTATAACCGTAGAGAGATAAAAAACGCAAAAAAAAGGCAAAGACACAACCGCTAAAAAGTGAAGACGCAAAAAAAAACGATACGCGGAATATAGCCGCCGAAAAGAAAAAACGCCGAAGCGTTAAAAAAATTCAAAAACAAAAAGGAGAAAAAAATATGAGCGAGAGAGTCCTTATGAAGGGAAACGAAGCGGTCGCGGAGGCCGCCGTCAGGGGAGGGTGCAGGTACTTTTTCGGGTATCCCATCACACCGCAGAACGAAATCCCCGAATATATGTCCAAGCGGCTGCCCGAGGTCGGCGGCGCGTTCATTCAGGCGGAGAGCGAGGTCAGCGCGATCAATATGGTTTACGGCGCGGCGGGCGCTGGCGGGAGAACGATGACCAGTTCGAGCAGTCCCGGAATCAGCCTCAAACAAGAGGGAATTTCATATATCGCGGGCGCGGAATTGCCCTGCGTGATAGTCAATATGGTGCGTTCGGGGCCGGGTTTGGGCGGAATTTTGCCTTCGCAAGGCGACTATTTTCAGGCGGTCAAGGGGGGAGGACACGGCGATTACAGAATGCTTGTCTACGGTCCCGGCAGCATTCAGGAGGCGGTCGATATTGTATATAAGGCGTTTGAAAAGGCGGAAAAATACAGAATCCCCGTTATGATTTTGGGCGACGGAGTTTTGGGGCAGATGATGGAACCCGTAACGCTGCCCGATATGATCGACGTGAATTCCATTCCGAAAAAGGAGTGGGCGACGGACGGGACGAGAAGCGGCAAAGACAGACGGATCATCAATTCGCTGTATATCGAGGCGGACGTTTTGGAGGGTATGAACAACAAGTTCAAGACCGTCTATGAAAAGTTAAAAGAGGAGACCGCTTGCGAAACCTATAAAGCGGAGGACGCGGAAGTCTTATTGACCGCTTTCGGGATCACCGCCAGAATCGCGAAAAGCGCGGTTGAGATCTTGCGTGAAAAGGGCGTCAAGGCGGGGCTTATCAGACCTATTACGCTCTATCCCTTTCCGTCCGACGTATACAAAACCTACGCGGCGAAAAGCGGAGTCGGGAGGTTTATCGCGTTCGAGTTGAATATGGGGCAGATGGTCGAGGACGTGAGGCTTGCCGTGAACGGCGTAAAACCGGTGGATTTTTACGGGCGCACGGGCGGCAACATTATGAGTCCCGAGGAGACGGCGAACGAGGTTTTGAGGATTTTGGGAGAGAATAAACAAGCGTAAATAATTTTTTTAAGGCGTATCGCGTTGTATTTTTGAGGGCGGCGAGAGCATAAAACGACGTTAAAAAGCGCGGTATAGTACCGCGTAAAAAAGCGGTGTTAAATCACAAAAAAGCGCGGTATAGTACAGCGTAAAAAAGCGGTGTTAAATCACAAAAAAACGCGGTATAGTACCGCGGAAAAAAGCGGTGTTAAATCACAAAAAAACGCGGTATAGTACCGCGGAAAAAAGCGATACGGAAAACCGCAAAAACAAGCAAAAAAATTTTTAAACGACGATGAAATAAAAGAGGAAATGAAATATGAAAACGGTATTCAAAAAAACAAGTCTTTTGACGGACACGCCGTTCCATTACTGTCCCGGCTGCACGCACGGCATTTCGCACAGGCTGACCGCCGAAGCGATCGAGGAGACCTGCGGCGATCTCGGCATAATCGGAATTGCGCCCGTGGGCTGCGCGGTGTTCGCGTACAATTATTTTAACTGCGACATTCAGCAAGCGGCGCACGGACGCGCACCCGCCGTCGCTTCGGGGATAAAAAGGGTCTGCCCCGACAAGATCGTATTCGCCTATCAAGGCGACGGCGATTTGGCGAGCATAGGAATGGCGGAGACCGTCCACGCGGCGGCGCGCGGTGAAAACTTTACGGTAATTTTTATCAACAACGCGATATACGGTATGACGGGCGGACAGATGGCTCCGACTACCCTAATAGGTCAAAAATCCACGACGAGTCAGGCGGGGAGAGTTTCGGAATTGCAGGGCAATCCCATTAAGGTTTGCGAAATGCTGGCGACGCTGGACGGCGCGTCGTACGTCGCGAGGGTTTCTTTGCACGACTTAAAGAACGTTATGAACGCGAAAAAGGCGATCAAGAGGGCATTTGAATATCAAAAGGCGAAAAAAGGCTTTTCGCTGGTGGAGGTTTTGTCGACGTGTCCGACGAATTGGGGAATGACTCCCGAGGCTTCGATGGACTATGTCAAGGAGCAAATGACGAAGGTGTTTCCTTTGGGAACTTTTAAGGACACTTGGGAGGGATAATCCGCGCATATGACAAACGCGGAGAGATAATCCGTACCTATTAAGGTCATATCGAATGAATTACGCAAAGAATTATACCGGATATAAAGCGGCAAACGTATTTCAATTTACGGACTTTTAAAGACACGCGGAGAGATAACCCGCGTTTATTCGGGCGGCGCGCTTAGCGTATCCCGTGAAAAATGCGGAAATTCCGTCTGCGGAGAGGATAATGGAGAGAATAACTCGGGTAACGCGCTTAACGTATCCGCCGAAAAAAGCCGTCGTTCCGTGAAAAGAGAGGTATTGCGCTTGAACGTGAAAAACTCTTTCGGCGCGTGGGATTTTATTTTGAGCGGTACGGGAGGGCTCACTCTCGTCCGCGGAGGCAAAACCGTTCTTGACGGCACGAAACCGCCCCTTATATACAGAATTTACGGCGGCGCGGACTATGACTTTTGGCTGAACAACTATACGCGCGACATAAAGCATACCCGTTCGTGGGCGTTCGGCGATTTTGCCCGTCCGGGTCTTAAAGCGGTCGAAAAAAAGTATAAAAGCGGAGATTTTCCCTTTGAATTCCGCGCCGCGTGTATCCGTTCCGGCGGCGAAAGCGCGGAAATCTCGACGGAATTTCTCGCCCCAAACGCTCCGAAGCCGAATTCGGGCGCGCCGGCGCGTATGCTTTTGAGGTACACGCTGACAAAAGACGCCGCGGATATAGAAATCTTTTGGGAGAAAAAAACCGCCGCGCGCCTAACCGAAAGCGTGCTGTTCCGAATGTACCCGGGATTTACCGGCGAAAATCCGCTCACTCTCTACAAACTCGGAATCGCCGTAAACCCGAACGAAACGGTCGAAAACGGAGGACGCAACCTCGCCGCGGTCGAAAAGTCTTTGATCCGCACGGAGGGCGGCGCGTTTTGGATAGAAAACGTACATGCTCCGCTTATAGCGCGCGGCGGCGGCGACATTCTGCGGTTTGAAAACGCTCTCCGCGATATAAACGCGGACGGAATTTCATTCGTTCTGTACGACAACGTATGGGGAACGAATTTTCCGCTATGGTATGAGGATAACGCGTATTTTCGTTTTTCGCTGTCGCCGATAGTTAGCGGTTAGCGGCAGTTTAGTGATAATCGGTTAGCAATCGGTGATCAGCGGCGGTAATTTAGTGGTCAGTGATTAGTGATTAGTGATCAGCGACGGTAATTTAGTGGTCAGTGGTTAGCAATCGGTGATTATTAGCGGTTGGCGGTATATTATCCTTAAATTCCCCTCCGTGGGAGGGGATAAAGGGGTGGGGCGACAGATTAAAAAGAGTGAATAGAGGTCGGTAATTCAAAAAACAAACAAAAATTTGACGTTATTGCCGTGAAATTCGGTTAAATTTAAGGCGACGCGGCATTCATAATAATGCTATATTCAAAAAAACAAACAAAAATTTGATGTTGTTGACCGTGAAATTCGGTTAAATTTAAGGCAACATTAGTTGGGAGAGATAAATTATGACGGAAAAAATAATAATAGCCGGCTTCGGCGGGCAAGGCGTTTTGAGTTTGGGGCAGTTTTTGGCGTATGCCGCGATGTACGAAAACAAAGAGACGACGTGGCTTCCTTCCTACGGACCCGAGATGAGGGGCGGCACCGCTAATTGCAGCCTCGTCATATCCGACGCGCCCGTCGCGTCGCCCGTAATTGAAACGCCCGACTGCTTGATCGCGCTGAATAAGCCGAGTTTGGACAAGTTTATAGACAACGTTAAGACGGACGGAATCGTCATCGTCAACAGTTCTATAATAAAAGAAAAGGTCGAAAGAACGGACGTAAAAACCGTCTATCTCGATGCGAACGATATAGCGATGAAGGCGGGGAGTACAAAAACCGCGAACGTCGTAGTCTTGGGCGCGTACGTCGCTCTGTCGAAAATCTTTCCGAAAGAGGCGGTCAAAGGGACGATCGAGAAAATATTCAAGAAAAAACCGAACGTCATACCGATGAATTTGGAAGCGTTCGAGTTAGGGTACAACGCCGTTTAAAGGTCTTTTATGGTTAAAAAACGGGCGTAAAATAGGCTAAAAAAGGCGTGATTTATGCCGAAAAAAGGGCGTAAAATAGGTCAAAAAAGCGGTGATTTGCGCCGAAAAAAGGGCGCAAAACGGGCTAAAAAAGCGGTGATTTATGCAGAAAAAAGGGCATAAAATAGGCTAAAAAAGGTGTGATTTACGCCGAAAAAAGGGCGTAAAATAGGCTAAAAAAGGCGTGATTTGTGCAGAAAAAAAGGGGTAAAATAGGTAAAAAAGCGGTGATTTATGCCGAAAAAAGGGCATAAAATAGGCTAAAAAGGCGTGATTTATGCCGAAAAAAGGGCGTAAAACGGGTCAAAAAAGCGGTGATTTGCGTTGAAAAACGGGCGTAAAATAGGCTAAAAAAGCGTGATTTATGCCGAAAAACAGGCGTAAAACGGGTCAAAAAAGGCGTGATTTATTCCGAAAAACAGGCGTAAAATAGGCTAAAAAAGGCGTGATTTAGGTTGAAAAATAGGGGTAAAATAGGCTAAAAAAGGCGTGATTTGCGTTGAAAAAAGGGCGCAAAATAGGCAAAAAAGGCGTGATTTGCGTTGAAAAATAGGCGTAAAATAGGCTAAAAAAGCGGTGATTTACGCCTAAAAAAGGGCGTAAAATAGGTCAAAAAAGCGGTGATTTGCGCCGAAAAAAGGGCATAAAATAGGCTAAAAAAGCGGTGATTTATGCCGAAAAAAGGGCGCAAAACGGGTCAAAAAAGGCGTGATTTATGCCGAAAAAGCGGCGTAAAATAGGTCAAAAAAGCGGTGATTTGTGCCGAAAAATAGGCGTAAAATAGGCTAAAAAAGGCGTGATTTGTGCCGAAAAAGGGGCGTAAAACAGGCTAAAAAAGGCGTGATTTGTGCCGAAAAAAGGGCATAAAATAGGCTAAAAAAGGCGTGATTTAGGTTTTGAAACCGCTGCATTAAATTGTGGAGAAAGTAAATATATATGAAAATAATCGATATAATAAAGAGTAAAAAGCCCACGTTGTCCTTTGAGATTTTTCCGCCGAAAGAGGGCGTCGTTTTGAACACCGACGCGATTTTGAGCGGGCTTACCGCCCTAAAACCCGACTTTATCAGCGTTACCAGCGGCGCGGGCGGCGGCGGCGGAAGGGGAACGTTGGACGTTGCCCAAAGGATAAAAAACGAATTTAAGACCGAGAGTATAATGCACCTCGTTTGTTCGGGCGCGGACGGGGCAAGCATCGGGGACGCGCTTGGGCGTGCGGAGGCTTTCGGAATCGACAACGTTTTGGCTTTGCGCGGCGACAGGGTCGAGCCGAACGCGGAATTTTGCCACGCGTCCGATTTGATAAGGGTTATCGACAAGCGGAAATTTTGCGTGGGCGCGGCGGCGTATCCCGAGGGACATATCGATTCGCCGAGCCTGAACGCCGATTTGGAATACTTAAAACAAAAGGCGGATTTGGGCGCGGATTTCTTTACCACGCAACTCTTTTTTGACAATGCGCTCTTTTATAATTTCCGCGAAAAGGCGCGGAAAAACGATATATATACGCCGATTTTGTGCGGAATTATGCCCATTCTTTCAAAAGGACAGATAAGCAGAATGATCTTTATGTGCGGAGTGTCCTTGCCGGGAGAGGTCGTAAAAATCCTGTATAAATACGAAAACGACGAGGAATCTTTGGTCAAGGCGGGCATAGAATACGCCGCGAAACAGATCGACGGACTGATCGAACACGGCGCGGAGGGCATACATATATATACTATGAATAAACCCGAAATCGCGAAAAAAATTATCGGCGCGTCGCGGAAACTTTGAGGAAAAACGGTTAAAAAACGATAAAAAAGGGCTTTTATATCGAAAAAATTTCATTTAAAAACGATAAAAAAGGCTTTTGTATCGAAAAAATTTCATTTAAAAACGATAAAAAAGGGCTTTTGTATCGCGGAAAATTCATTCAAAAACGATAAAAAAGGGCTTTTATATCGAAAAAATTTCATTTAAAAACGATAAAAAAGGCTTTTGTATCGCGGAAAATTCATTTAAAAACGATAAAAAAGGGCTTATATATCGAAAAAAATTCATTTAAAAACGATAAAAAAGGGCTTTTGTATCGCGGAAAATTCATTCAAAAACGATAAAAAAGGCTTTTATATCGAAAAAATTCATTTAAAAACGATAAAAAAACGGCTTTATGCCGTGAAATTTTAGAAAAATAATTCAAAAGCGGTTCCGTATCGGGAAAATTTTATAAAAAAGGCGGCTTCGGAGGTTTTTAAGGAAAATGGATTTAAAGGAATTTATCTCAAAAAAAGAGTTCGTTCTTTTGGACGGCGCGTTCGGAACGAACGTACTGAAAAAATATCCCGACAATTACGACGCGATCGAACTCTTTAATTTTAAAGACGAAGAATTAGTATTCAATATTCACAAATCATACGCGGACGCGGGTTCGGATATCATCGTTGCGAACACATTCTCCGCAAACGCCTTTAAACTCAAACCAAAAGGCTATTCCGTGGACGGGGTAGTCAAAAAAGCCCTCTCGATCGCGCGGCGGGCGGGCGCTAAGTACGTCGGGCTGGACATAGGTCCTCTCGGAAGACTTTTGGAACCGCTCGGGAATATGACATACGACGAAGCATACGAAGCCTTTGCGGAAATCGTTTCGGCGGGCGTGAAATACGGCGCGGATCTCATATATTTCGAGACGTTCTCCGATCTCGCCGAACTGAAAACCGGCGTGCTGGCGGCAAAGGAAAATTCCGATTTGCCCGTCTTTGCGACGATGACTTTCGAGAGCAATAACAAGACCTTTATAGGCGTTTCCGCCGCCGCCGCCGCCGTAACCTTGGAGGGATTGGGGGTCGACGCTTTCGGGCTGAACTGTTCGAGCGGCCCGCGCGCTATGCTCCCGATCGTAGAGGAAATCGCGGCGCATATAAATATCCCGATCATAGCCAAGGCGAACGCCGGAATCCCGCGCTTCATAGACGGAAAAAGCGTATACGATATGCCGCCCGAAGAATTCGCCGCAGACGTCGGACTGTTGATCGACGCCGGCGCCTGCTTTGTCGGCGGATGCTGCGGAACGGACGACGCGTATATACGCGAACTGAAAAAACTACTCGAAACCAAAAAAAGAGCGAAAAAAGAGAGGATAAAAAAGACTTTTTTGGCGTCGCAAGGGCGTGTTTTTTGCATCGACGACAATTTCGCCGTCATAGGCGAACGCTTAAATCCCACGGGTAAGCCCGCGCTGAAAAAGGCGTTGATCGAAAAAAATTCGGAATTTTTGGTCGCGGAGGCAAGGGCGCAATTGGAAGCGGGCGCGGACGTTCTCGACATAAATTGCGGCATATTTGAGGTCAACGAAACGGAAACGCTGAGTTTCGTCGTCGGGGAATTCAACGGCGTTATAGACGCGCCTTTTTGCCTGGATTCGTCCGAACCGAAGGCTTTGGACGCGGCGGTGCGGAGGACGAGCGGTCTGCCCCTCGTCAACTCCGTGAACGGAAAAACCAAAAATCTCGAAGCCGTCCTGCCGATCGTCAAAAAATACGGCACGCCCGTCATTTGCCTCCTTTTGGACGAAAAAGGAATCCCGAAAACCGTAGAGGATCGTATCGCTATCGCCGAAAAAATAATCTCTTACGCCGAAAAATACGGCGTGGGCAGGGAAAAATTGGTGTTCGACTGCTTGACTCTCACCGTGTCCGCGGAACAGGAAAACGTCGTAAATACCCTAAAAGCCGTGAAAATTATAAGCGAACGCTTCGGCTGCAATACGGTTTTGGGGCTTAGCAACGTGTCGTTCGGACTGCCCGCGAGAGAACTTATAAATTCGGCGTTTTTGTCGCACGCGCTTGCCCACGGGCTGACTTCCGCGATTTTGAATCCGATGAATTATGAGGTTACGGCGGCGATAGACAGTTACCGCGTGTTATATAATAAGGACAAAAACGCGGAAAAATATATCGAAAAATATAAAAACGCGCCCAAAAATTCCGCGCGGAATCTCAACTTTGCCGAAACGAAAAACGGCGGTATAGAGGCTATGACAAACGCTATAAATTCCGAAAAAAAAAGCGGTGAAAGACACCCCATAGTCGAGGCGATCGTAAAAGGCAGAAGGGAGGAAACCAAAACCCTTTCGTATGAAAAATTAAAGGAAGAGGACGGGCTGACGCTGATAAATAAATATCTCATTCCCGCTCTCGACGAGGTGGGGCTGATGTATGAAAAGGGAAGGATTTTTTTGCCCGAACTTTTGATGTCGGCAAACGCCGCGAAAGCCGCGTTCGACGCGGTTAAGGAAAAAAGCCCGAAGGCGGCGGAAACGAAGGGTACCGTGCTTTTGGCGACGGTTTTCGGCGACGTTCACGATATCGGAAAGAATATCGCGAAAATGCTGCTCAATAACTACGGCTACGACGTTATAGACTTGGGGAAAGACGTACCCGTGGATTTGATTTTGAAAACGATCGGCGAGAACGATATAAAACTTGTCGGATTGAGCGCGCTTATGACCACGACGCTGAACAATATGCGCGACACGATCGTCGAAATCAGGAAAATTTCCGACGCGAAAATAATGGTCGGCGGCGCGGTCGTAACCAAGGAAAACAGCGGACTTATCGGCGCGGATTATTATTGCAAGGACGCGATAGACGGGGTTTCGGTGGCGAAAAAATTGTTGTGAAAAGGCGGGACGGTGTACGAATGGGATATACGGTGTATGAAGGGGAATATGAGGATAATAAGAGGTCGCCCCACCCCCTAACCCCCTCCCACGGAGGGGAATATGAGGATAAATAAGTATAATGTTCGTTTAAATTTCATAAACCATTCATATAAATATAATAAAATGCTCTATGCCGTTATTTTTTAAGTAAAACGACGTTAAGTAAAACGGTATTAAATAAAACGGTATTAAGTAAAAAGTATAATTCCATAAACAAAGAGATATTAAGTGAAAAGTATAATTTTATAAACGAAACGGTATTAAGTAAAAAGTATAATTTCATAAACGAAACGGTATTAAGTAAAAAGAATTTTATAACGAGAGGTTTTTAATTTGATTAAAATTTTTAAATATTTAAAGCCTTACGCCCTTCTCGTTTTTGTGTGCGCGGCGTTAGTTTTCGGGCAGGCGTCCGCCGACTTGAAACTCCCCGATATGATGTCCGACATCGTCAACAACGGCATTCAAAACGGCGGTATAGAAACGCCCGTTTTGGACGTTTTGAGCGAGGATACGCGGAATAAAATCAGGAACACGGAGTATATCGCGGGATACGGTAAAAACGGAGAAAAAATCCCCCTGCTCACGGACGCGGAATTTGACGCGGCGGCGGTTGAATATATGAGAGCGCCGATTTCCGCGCTGCCCCAAAGCGTAAAGGTTTCTAAGGACGCGGACGGAAAAACTTTCGTATACGTCAGACGCGGCTTGATAGACAAAAACTATAAATCCGATGCGGAAACTTTGACAAATCTCAATTCCGCAATGAAAAAGAGTTTCATATTTTTCTTTTCGGCGGATATGATCGGAAATTTACTCGCCGCGGATGAAATTCCGGAGGATACGAACGAGAAAATCACCGCCGCCGTAACCGCTTTAAAAGCCGCCATTCCCGAAGAGATAAAAGAACAATTCATCGGGGGCTTGAAAACGGACGGGCTTTTGTCTTTATTGGACGGTTATTCAAAAAATGACCCCGCGCTTTACGGCTACTTGAAAAGCCTCTTTTTTACGGGGGACGGAAACGGACAAGGTCAAGCGGGCGCGGTTGCGAGCGTTTATTCGAGTTTGTCCGGAACGGAATTTGCGTCGAATATTGCGGTTATGTACGCGAAAACCGAACTCGTCAAGGCGGGCTTGGACGCGGATAAAGTTCAATCGTCGTACATTTTAAACAAGGGGCTTTTGATGCTCTCGGTCGCTTTGGCTTCCGCCGTTTGCGCCGTTTTGGTCGGCTATCTCGCCGCCAAAGCCGCCGCGAAATTCGCGCGCGATATACGCCGCGCGCTGTTTGAAAAGGTCGAAAGTTTTTCAAACTACGAAATCGATAAGTTCACGACGGCGTCGATCATCACCCGTTCGACAAACGACGTAACCCAAATCCAGCAGTTGGTGATGATAATGCTCAAAATGATCTTTTACGCGCCGATGATGGGGCTGGGCGCGATATACTACGCGAGCGTGAAAGCGCCTTGGGAATTGACTTTTTTGAACGTTTTGGCGGTCGCGATTCTCGTCCTTATGATCTTTTTGATGTTTTTGCTGGTCGTTCCGCGCTTTAAATCGGTTCAAAAACTGATCGATAAACTGAACCTCATCGTCCGCGAAAATCTGACGGGAATGACCGTCATACGCGCCTTTAATAAACAGAAAAACGAGGCGGAAAGATTCGGAAAAACGAATAGGGATTTGACTAAGGTCAACCTCTTTATCAACAGAATGATGGTCATGCTGATGCCCGCTATGACTCTCCTTATGAGCGGCTTGACCGTGGCGGTTATGTGGATCGGGTCGGATCTCATCGCCGGAAATAAATTGCCCGTGGGCGACCTTATGGCCTTTATTCAATACGCTATGCAGACCGTGATGTCCTTCCTTATGATTTCGGTTATGTTCATTATGATTCCGCGCGCGTCCGTGGGCGCGAAACGTATTTCGGAGGTTTTGGAGACCGAACCCGTCATAAAAGACGGCGGCAAAACCTCTTTGAACGGAAAAGCAAAGGGAAGGCTGGCTTTCGAAAACGTCGGCTTTAAATACGACGGCGCGGAAGTGAACGCCTTGACGGACGTTTCTTTTACCGCGGAACCGAATAAGGTTTTCGCGATAATCGGGACGACGGGCGCGGGCAAGTCCACGATCGTCAACCTCATTCCGCGGTTCTACGACGTTTCGGAGGGGAGAATCACTCTGGACGGAATCGATATACGCGAACTCTCTTTGAAAGAATTGCGCGATAACGTGGGGATCGTCGCGCAAAAAAGTCTCCTCTTTTCCGGCACCGTCGCGTCGAATCTCGCGCTCGCCGCGCCGTCCGCAAACGCGGAAGCGATGTATTCCGCGCTCGAAACCGCGCAGATAAGGGAGTTCGTGGAGGAATCAAAGGACGGGCTGAGTAAAGATATCGCGCAGGGCGGACAAAACGTCTCGGGCGGACAAAAACAAAGACTGTCTATCGCGCGCGCCGTCGTAAAAGACGCGCCCGTGCTGATCTTCGACGACAGTTTTTCCGCGCTGGACTTTAAAACCGACGCGAAATTGAGAAGAGCGTTGAAACTGAATCTGCGCGGAAAATCGATCATAATCGTCGCGCAGCGCATAGGGACGATCAAAGACGCGGACGAAATACTCGTCCTCGACGAGGGCAGAACGGCGGGAATCGGAAAACATAAAGACCTTATGGAAAATTGCGAGGCATACCGCGAAATCGCGTTTTCGCAACTCAGCAAGGAGGAATTGCTATGAACGCGTTTGATAAAAACAAAAAAAATATAAAGAATGACGGATACGCGGCGGAGAATTCCGGAAAGGAAATAAGGAATGCGGAAACGGAAAGTTCTAAAAAAGGGATAAATGCCGCCGTGAATTCCGGAGAAGAAATAAGGAATGCGGAAACGGAAAGTTCCGGAAAAAGAGCGGATACCGCCGTGAATTCCCAAAAAACGGACGGCGCGGACGGGGAGAAAAATCCCCCGTACGGCGTGAAACGTCCCGTTCCGCCGCGGCGTATGGGCGGTCCTATGGGCGGCGGTCCGATGGGGGGAATCACGGTCGAAAAGGCGAAAGACTTCAAAGGAACGGTCAAAAAATTGATTCGCTATATCGGAAGTTATAAATTGCAGGTCGCCGTCGTCATAATCGCCGCCGCGCTCGCCGCCGCGCTTATGGTCTACGCGCCGAAAATACTCGGAAACGCCACCACAAACCTCGTCGAAATCGTCACGGAAGCGGTGGAAAAACAAGCCGAACCGAATTTGAAACCCGTTAAAGACATTTTGCTGACTATGATCGTCATATATATCGGGTCGGCGGTGTTGTCATACGTTCAAGGCTTCGTTATGACGGGCGTAACGATGAAAATCAGTTATAAAATGCGCCGCGATATAGCCGAAAAAATCAATAAACTCCCCTTTAAATACTTCGACGCCACAACACACGGCGAAGTCCTGTCGAGAATGACGAACGACGTGGACGCCGTCAGCCAGTCGCTCAACCAAATCGTAACGCAGATCATAACGTCCGTCGCAAGCGTTGCCGGAATCATAATTATGATGCTGTCGATAAGCCCCCCGATGACCTTCGCCGCGCTCGCCGTAATGCCCGTTTCGCTGGGGCTTATGCTGTTCGTTATCAAGCGTTCGCAAAAATATTTCAAAAATCAATTCAAACATTTGGGAAGCGTGAACGGCTATATAGAGGAGATTTTCAGCGGCATAAACGTCATAAAATCCTTCAACGCCGAAAAACGCTGCCTGGGCGAATTTAAAGACAGAAACGACTCGCTCTACGACGTGTCCTGGAAAGCGAATTTTTATTCGGGGATGGTTATGCCGCTTATGGGGCTGATCGGAAATATCGCCTACGTCGTTATGTGCGTTTTGGGGAGTTACTTCGCCGCCGTAGGACGCGGCGGAATCGGAGGCGCGCCCTTAACGGTCGGAGGAATTCAATCCTTTATCGTGTATATAAGACAGTTCAACCAAAACGTTTCGCAAGCGGCGAATATATCTAACGTCCTCCAACAAACCGCCGCCGCCGCGGAGCGCGTGTTTGAATTTTTGGAAGAGGAAGAGGAATGCCCGGATGCGGAAACCGCGGATGCCGCGGACGTCAAAAACCTCCGCGGAACGGTCGATTTTCAAAACGTCCGCTTCGGCTATAACGAGAATAAAATCGTCATAAAAAACTTTTCGTGTAAGGTCGAAGAGGGACAAAAAATCGCGATCGTCGGACCTACGGGCGCGGGAAAAACCACTATCGTTAAACTTTTGATGCGCTTTTATGAATTGAACGGGGGCAAAATCCTCGTGGGCGGACGCGATATAAAAGAGATGAACCGAAACGATTTGAGGTCGCTTTTCGGAATGGTATTGCAAGATACGTGGCTATTTAACGGCACGGTGATGGAAAATATACGCTACGGGAGGAGCGGCGCGGACGACGGGGAAGTGGTAAGCGCGGCGGTTACCGCGCACGCCGACCGCTTTATACGGTCGCTTCCCGGCGGCTACAATATGCCGCTCAACGAAGAAGCGGCGAATATCTCGCAAGGACAAAAACAACTTTTGACGATCGCGCGCGCGATTCTCGCCGACCCGAAAATCTTGATCTTGGACGAGGCGACAAGTTCGGTCGACACCAGAACGGAAATCTTGATCCAAAACGCTATGGACGCGCTTATGAAAAACCGAACGAGTTTCGTCATCGCGCACCGCCTCTCGACGATCAAAAACGCGGACGTGATATTGGTTTTAAACGACGGCGACGTGATCGAAAGCGGAAACCACGACGAACTTATGAAACGCGGGGGGTTCTATTCGGAATTGTATAAAAGTCAGTTTACGCAGAGCGGAGTTTAGAGGGAATACGCGGAAGGAAGGTGATTTTGAATCCCGAACGAGGGCGGCGTGATCGAAAGCGGAAACCGCGGCGAACTTATGAAACGCGGGGGGTCTATTCGGAATTGTATAAGAGTCAGTTTACGCAGAGCGGAGTTTAGAGGGAATACGCGGAAGGAAGGTGATTTTGAATCCCGAGCGAGGGCGGCGTGATCGAAAGCGGGTTGGACTTTCGGAGGCTGGGAGTACGGCGGAGCCGTATATAAAGGCGAATTTGTCCCGACGACGGCAAGCGCGGAGTTTAGAGCGGTTTGGAACTATTTGCAAACTACGGTTTCGCTCTATGACGGGAACATATATCGGACGATTACGGCGCACGCGGGCGAGACTCTTTCCGCGCCGAACCCGACAAGGACGGGCGCCGGCAAGCGGAATGACAACGGTGATTGAGGATATAAAGGTCGGGGATTATGTCAAGAGTTATAACGAACTGACGGGAGAAGTAGAGAACAAGAGGGTATTACAAACGTTTGAGAATGAAACATACGAATTGACAAAAATCACGACAAACGACGGACAGGAAATTATATCCACGCCGGGACATAAGTTTTATACGCTTGACAGAGAGTGGGTAAGTGCGGTAGAATTAAGGGCGGGAGACAGATTAATCAATATGGTTTCACAATGATAATTGGTGGTTTAACGAGGCGAATATAACATTGACGGCGGTTAAGTGAGGTGTATGAGAAAAAAGGTATTGTTAATTTGTTTTACGGCGGTACTTTTGCTTGTTACGGCGGCATGTGTGCCGGAGAATGGGCGGAAAGCGGACGCGATTGAAAAAATCGACGGCATAGTAATGTACGACGCCGCCGTCGGTTTGCCGCGTCTTGCGGTCAAAATGTCGGACGGCGGGATCGAAAACGTCGATTATTCCGAATTTTGGTTTTCGGGCGAACACGTATACGTTCAGAACGGGAAAGTATACGTTAAAGACGGCGCGCCGAACGAGTTTAACGATATTTTGACCGTAACTTTAAAGAGCGATGAAAATATAAGGCAAACCGTAGACGTGGAGAAGCGTTTTATTCCGCTGCAATCGGTGCAAATTTCGGGATCGGACGGAAAAACGGCTTGCATAGTCGGAGAAAGCCTGCCCTTAGAAATTGCCTTAACGCCGTCGAACGCGTCGAATAAAAACGTTACGCTTATCGCGGACGCCGAAAACGCGGAAATTAGAAATAACGTTTTGTATTTGCCTAAGGATTTTCCGGACGGTATTGCGGTGGTTATAACGGCGCGCGCGGACGGCATCGTTTACGGAACGGCGGAGATTGCGTCGAAAAAGAGAACGGAAATTTCATCCGTAGCGGATTTGGCGGCGATCGAAAAAGATCCGAACGGGGATTATATTTTGACGGCGGATATAGGTTTCGGCGCGGATTCCGCCGGCTTTCCGATTCCGTATTTCGGCGGGACGCTCGACGGAAACGGACACGCGGTGTCGGGGCTTGCGCTGAAATTCGGCGGCGAGAAGTTTGACGCGGAGAAAAATATAGGGCTTTTCGGCGAATTGTCGGGCAAGGTTTATAATTTTTCTTTAAATAATTTCGATATAGACTGCGGAGAATATCAAGGCGGCGCGGCGGTGAACGCGGGCATTTTGGCGGGTAAATCGGACGGCGCGGTAATAACGGACGTTTCCGTGTCGGGCGTTTTGCGGGTAAAAAGATACCTTTCGCGGGCGGGCGGCTTAACGGGTTACGCGAGCGGCGTATCGGTCAAAAACTGCGAAGCGGCGGTAGAGATACATGCGGGCGGCGACGCGGGAGGAATAGTCGGTTACGTTCGGAATTCCGAGATAAAGAACGCCGCCGTAGAAAATTCAAAAATCGAGATTTATATAAATACGGCGAATAAAACCGCGGGCGGAATCGCGGGAAACGCGGCGGATACCTTAATCGACGGGGCGAGACTTGACGGCGCGTCCATAAAAATCGCGGGCATAGAGCATATCTCGCCCGAGACGGTTCAGCCGGTTATCGGGCTTATAGCGGGGCAGTTGAGCGCGGGCGGAATCGTGGGCTTGCCGGCGGACGGCGGTATAATAAATTCGCGTATAGAAACGGATATTTTGAATTCTTTCGGCGGCGGACAATACCCGAACCGTCTTGTCTTTATAGGAAACGGAATAAACGAATCCTACGGCAAGAGCATAAACGACGCTATAATTTTAACCGACGCGGAATCGATTACGGTTTATGTCTACGACGGGGACTCCGTAAGGAGCGACGACAATAAATACGGCGGACACAGGCACACGAAAGAGCGTTCGATCGGCTTGGATATAGACAGATTAAAAGAGAAAGGCCGCAAAACGATTAAAATTACTATGGAATTCCAAATACGCGCGCAGGATAAGGGCGACGGGAGAAGCATATGGCTCGATTTGGACGGAAAACGCGTGTTTTTGAAAGAAAATTTGAACGTGAATAAGGAAGAATGGTATACGGTTAAGTACGAAGTAACGGTTCCGATAGACAGTTTCACCACTTATACGAAGTTTAGAATAGGACTTGAAACTAAGGCGTACGCCTTTACGGACGCGGTTTGGTGGTTTAATACCGCTTATGTTACTTTTGAGGCGCAGAGGTAGACGGATTATTTTTTACACGAATTATGCGAATCTTAGAATAGGATTTGAAATTAAGAGCGTGTATTCATAGATGAAAATGCCGGATAAGGCGCGGGCGCGGAGGCTATATAACATATGAATTTTTTAAAATATACAAAAAAGAGGAACATTTTTTTGACTTTTTAGTTAAATATGTATATAATATAATTATGCTTATATTACGTAACATTACGAAAATATACCGATCGAAACGCGGCGGAGAATGCCGCGCTTTAAATAACGTTTCCTTATCGTTTCCCGATAAGGGACTTATTTTTGTTTGCGGAAAATCGGGCAGCGGAAAGAGTACGCTGCTCAACATAGCCAGCGGAATGGACTCGGCGAACGAGGGCGAAATCGTCGTGGACGGAAAATCGACGAAAGATTTCAAACAGTCCGATTTCGACGCTTACAGAAACACCTACGCGGGATATATTTTTCAGGACTTCGGCTTGATAGACGAACTCAACATAAAAGAAAATATCTCTCTCGGCTTGGAATTGCGCGGCGACGTTCCTTCGCAAGAAAAGATCGAGGACGCGCTGAAACAGGTCGATTTGGAGGGATACGGGAGTCATATGCCCTTCGAGTTGTCGGGCGGTCAGCGTCAGCGCGTGTCGATAGCCCGCGCGCTTATCAAAGATCCTAAAATCGTGTTTGCGGACGAGCCGACGGGCAGCCTCGACGAGGGAACGGGCAAGCAGATTTTTGAACTCTTTAAGAAATTGTCGCTTTCGCGGCTTGTGGTTATCATCAGCCACGATCAAGACAACGCGGTGTATTACGGTGATAGGGTTATCACGCTCAGCGACGGGCTTATCGCTTCGGACTTGACCAAAACCGAAGACGTGGATATAGACGCGGCGCGCGCGGAATACTTAAAGAAAATCGACAAGGCGTTCCGTCCCACTTCGGACGAACCCGAGGTCGAGGCGGAGAATTTTAAACGCACAAAAACGGGTTTTCCGTTTTTGCGGGCGGCTTTAATCGGAATTTCAAATTTCAAAGCGAAAAAAATCCGCTTTATTTTTATGTGCCTTTTAAGCGTTATCGCGCTTACCGCTTTTTGTTTGGCGGACACCATGCGGAACTATACGCCGCGGACGGCGGCGGTCAACACCTTTGGCAAACTCGGCATAGACACGCTGCTCCTTATAAACAACCGGCAAGAAATAAACGGCGATGGCGGGGAGGAAGCCGTTCCGATCGAATTTTCGGACGGCGTTATCGATAATATCGCTCAAAATTACGCCGAACCTTTTAAGGGCTACGGATACCCTATAAAATTGACGGCTTACCGTGAAATTCCGCGTGAGGAAATGCCGCCGTCGAACGCGTTTAAAAACGAAATCGGTATGCTTGTGGAAGTCGCGGGCGGGTTTTCGGAGGAAACGTTGAAAGGCTTTTACGGTTCGTCGCTAAAAATGGGGCGATACCCGAAAAAGAGCAAAAACGCCGTCGAAATTTTAATATCCGACTTTCTCGCCGACGGCATAATGTTTTTCGGCGCGAAATTCGATAGCGGCGAGGTCGTGCCGAATACGGGGTACGGTAAAATATTGAACGCTTACTTCGATTACGGAGGGATAACCTTTAAAATCGTCGGAATTTTCAACACGGACTATAAAAGTACGGTCGGGAACAAAGAGAGGAGTTTTGAATATAAATTCAATTATGCGAATATTTATTCGGCGGCGTTGACCGTAAAGGGCGCGCTTTACGACGGCGCGAAGGCTAATATCATAATCCCCGCGTCCGCGTTTATCGGCTCGGACGGCGGCGATATAAGCCTGAATTTGAACGTAATCGGGGTGCGGAGCGCGGCGGAGGTTTTGTCCGCCGTAAAAGCGGACTTTCCGATAGTCTATAAAAAAGGCTATTCCGATACGACGCCTTTAAACGACAACGAAATCATAGTCGGCAAAAGTTTTTTAGACAATTTATTAGAGGAAAACGTTTACACTTTCGACGAATTAAAGCCGGAGGATTTTGAAAACGCCGTCTTTTCCCTTAAAATAACGGACGCGTCCAGAGAACCCTCTTTTACGGAATTGAAAATCGTCGGCGTTTACGACTATGCGGCGGAGTACGCTTTGAGCGGCGCGGTCTTAACGAATTTAAACACTAAAAATAAGTTTTTGAAAGAAAGCCTCGTCGTTACGAACGCTTACTTGCCGCTTTTAGGCGGCAAAGCCGACAACGAAAACATGCTGAAATATTTGGACGGCGAAGGCGTCGCGTATGTTACGTACGCGACGGGCGAACTCGAAGCGATGAATATGCTGTTCAAACTGCTGTCGCAAATTTTAGGCGGAGTCAGCGCGATTTTATTTATTTTCGTGCTGCTTTTATTGTTTAATTTTATATCTTCTTCCGTAACCTCAAAGCAAAAGGAAATAGGTATTTTACGCGCTATGGGCGCGCGCGGTATAGACGCGGCGAAAATATTTGTCATAGAGGGCGCGGCGTTGTTTGTTATAAGCGCGGTGATGTCCGTCGTTTTGTCGTTTATAGGCGTAGCCGTTTTAAATTCGCAGCTTACGAAAATGTTTGTCAATACGATTTCGGTTCTGTCGCTTACGCCGCTCACTTTCGTTATAGCCGCGATAGGCAACGCTTTTACCGTCATTATAGCGAGCGTCATACCGCTTGCGGGCATAATAAAGATGAAACCGATAGACGCGGTGAAAACTAAGGGGGATTAAACGGTGAAAACAAAATTTTTTTTGTTAGGTGTTATTCTTTTTTGCGGTTTCGCCGTCGGATCTACCCGTTCGGCTTTTGCGGACAATATTAAAAATATAGCGGCATTCGGGGATTCGATAACGTACGGATACGGCGTTGGGGAAGATAATTCGTATGCGAAAATGTTTGCGGACGAAAGAGGGAGAGGGCTTATCAATTACGCGGTGAACGGGTTGGATTCGGCCGGGTTATTGGCATTGCTTAGGGACGCGGAGCAAGAGCGAATCGAAGCCGTAAAAACCGCCGAAGAAGTCATATTATACATCGGCGCGAACGATATTTTAAGCATAATAAGCGGCGAGGCGGCGGGACTCGAAGACGGGAATACCGATGCGGACGAGATAAACGGATTCGTAAAAAGGCTGAAAAGCGAGGAAATGAGAGGGCGTTTCCGCCAAGCGGTAAGCGGCTTTGAAAATAATTTCGGAGAGATTTTGAGCATATTGAAAGGGTATAACGAAAATATAACGGTCTTGACATTATATAATCCGTACGACGGAATAATCGCGGACAACCCGATACTCGGAATAAACCGCTTTAATTTAGGCGTAACGGCGGAGGAATGGATAGAAAAAATGAACGCGGTCATAATAGAAAAATGCGCCGCGAATGGCATAACCCCCGTAGATATTTTTTCGGCGTTCGGCGCGTATGACGGCGGCGAAAAAATAGCGGAAGCCTATGTCGATATGACGACAATGTCGTTTGACTTCGATCCGCACCCCACGCTGAAAGGACAGGAACTGATTTTCGAAACGCTGAAAAAAGCGTGCGTAATCGACCCTCCCGCCCCTCCGCCCGACGGTTCAAACCTATGGGTTTTATTTATCATAATCCCCGCCGCAGTTTTAACCGCCGCAACCGTTACGTTTTTTTATCTTAAAAAGCGTAAACTTCGTTCTACACCGCTTAAAAAACGATAAAAGCGCGGCGGTTTAGCGTGGACTTGCGAAAGGAGAGAGAATGGAGAAACCGAATAATATAAAGAGGTTTGGGGATTTTATCAGAGAGACGAGGATGGCGAGGGAGATAACGCTGAAACAGATTGCGGAGTATCTCGGTATATCGTTGTCTTTGCTCAGCGATTATGGAGGTAAAAAATAATGTATACGACTATTATAGCAAAAGCAGATACTTGTTTAGAAATAACGACGGAAGAAGAGGGGCATGAACATTCATCCAAAGCGATTTTTCTTGAAAAATTAAAGGTTGACTTGAAAGCGAAAGGATATTCGCGCAAAAACTTAAACTGGTTCAAAAACGACGGATTCGTTACGTTTTGCCTTAACTTTCAAAATTCTCAATTTGACAGAGAGAACTTTTTCTTATATGTAGGCATCATTGTAAATAAATTAAATCCGAGCGGCGAGAGCAAAATGGTGAATTGCCATATTCGGGATAGGCTTGGGTACGCCGACACGATGGACGGAACGATTAAGAAAATTCTCGATTGGTTCGAGTTGTTTTCGACAAGGGAAAAAATTATCGAAGCATATCAAAACGATAAATTGCCTGATTTTGTAAGAAATAC
>JAISNN010000032.1 GCA_031276195.1 Clostridiales bacterium | reverse complement strand
CCTTAACGGTTGTGTCTCCCTAATGGAAAAGTCCCAGCCGTGGGTGGCGGGACGGGGTGGGGCGGCCGCTTGGAAAATTCCCCTCCGTGGGTGGGGTGTAGGGGTGGGGCGACCGCTTGGAAAATTCCCCTCCGTGGGAGGGGTGTAGGGGTGGGGCGACCGCTTAAAAAAACATAAAAAAGAATAAAAAAACTAAAATAACGGACGGAAAAAAAGGATTTTTAATAACTTAAACGTATATAAAAAGTAGGGATATAAACAAAAAACTTATAAATAAACGTAAAAAATAAACAAAAAAACTCATAAATAAGGGGATAAAAAAAGAGAGTAAAGTAAAATAAAATTGTCGGCTTATCCTAAAAAGTATTTAAGGAGGGAGGGATCAAAAATGATAAAAACAAAGAAAATGAGGATTATCGCAGGCGTTTTGAGCGCGGTAATGATAGCGGGCGCGGTAAACTTATACATATTCTTTCTAAGAACGGTAAAAATTTCCTTTCACGGCGAGGACGGGAGCATAAAAATCGAAAAGACCGTCCGCGTGAACGAAACCGTTCCGGACGAAGCGATGCCGAGTACGGAAGACAAAATTTTTCTGGGCTGGTTTAAGGATGCGGACGACTACGAAAGTTATTTTGATTTTTCCAAAAAGGTCAAAAAAGACGCGGAACTGTACCCGAAGTTTTTAGAGCCGTCCGCGCAAACCCTTTCCGCGGAGGAGGAATCTTTCCGTTCGGAATACGTTGAGATTTTCGGAACGGTTCCGACGGTAACGATCGACACGGAGACTTCGCCGAATATAACGAAACCTTTTTACGCGGCGGGGCGTTTGAGTATCGAATGCGAAAACGACGCTTTCGATTTAAAAAACGTAAAAATGGAAATGCGGCTTCGCGGCAGCAATTCTATGTCGTACGACAAAAAATCGTATAAAGTAAAATTCGACAAAAAGAACACCTCGGTTTTCGGTTCTTCGGGCAACAAAAACTACGCGCTTGTCGCCAACTATCTCGACCGTTCGCTGATGCGCAACTACGTTTCGTATCTTTCCGCAAGCGTTTTGGACGGCTTTGATTTTTCGCCCGCGTTTCGCTTTGTCGACCTTGTGCTGAACGGTGAAAAGCAAGGGTTGTATCTTTTAACGGAAACAATCGAAGCGTCGGACGTCAGGGTAGATTTGGATGAAAATCCGGCGGCGGCGGATTACGACACGGGCTTTATAATCGAGATGACTTCGTCGAGAGAGGGCAAAGAGAACCTTGACTATATCGTAATCGACGAAACTATATACGAAATTCAATATCCCAAAATCGACGACGACGGCATCGATCCGAAGTTATACGGCTTTATTTTGGACTATATCGCGGACTACGTTCACCGCGTCGATACGGCGGTGAACGGCGGTGATTACGCGCGGTTTTTGGAACTTTGCGACGAGGATAGTTTCGCGGATTTTTTAATCGTTCAGGAATTTTCAAAGAATATCGACGCGAGAAGCAACGGACGCAGTATTTATATGTATAAAAAACCGGGCGGAAAAATGTTTATGGGGCCGGTTTGGGATTTCGACCAGACCTACGGAACCTACGAAGACGGCGGGCCGGAAGAATATTGGGCGTCCGTCAAATACGGTCTGTATGAAAATCTGTTGAAAAATCCCGATTTCCGCGCGAAATACAAGTCGCGTTACACCGCGTTTTTCGAGACGAAATTGCGGTATATCTTGAACGCGGCGGACGCGGTCGTTTGGTATATCTACCCGTCCGCGAAAGAGAATTTTGAGATTTGGGACGAATGCCTCTCCCCCGACGCGCCTATAAACAGCAAACTCAACCACCTCACCTCCTTCGGCGAACACTACGGCTACGTCCGCTACTTTATCGAAACGAGAGCAAAATGGATGCTCGAACAATTAAAATAACGCAACCTAAAACAATTTAACCGCCTTACCGTCATTATAAATGAATACTTAAACGGTTAAAATAACCTAACAAGCATTCCGATCGAAACTCCCTTGCGTTCAAAAAACAATAATTCGATACTCTTAAATTCCCCTCCGTGGGAGGGGTGTAGGGGTGGGGCGACCGCTTGGAAAATTCCCCTCCGTGGGAGGGGCGTAGGGGTGGGGCGAAACTTCCCTAACTATCCTTAAATTCCCCTCCGTGGGAGGGGTGTAGGGGTGGGGCGACCGCTTGGAAAATTCCCCTCCGCGGGAGGAGATCAAATGGGCGCGGCGGCAACCTCTTAAAACAACCTAAAACAAAAAAGGCACGCGATTGAAGCGTGTCTTTTTTTAATCCGCAGAACCCGTACGCATACGCGCGCGGATTCCAAATTTTCAAAAAAAATGAGATTAGTCTATAAGCCGAGTTCTGTCTTGAACGGTCATCTGTCTAGACCTACCGTCGCCGATAGGTTCAAGCGATTTATACCGGCAAGGCGGGCAGCCTTATCGCGCCGATATTCTCTTGCATCGAGCGGGGTTTACATAGCGCGTAATGTCGCCAAAACGCCGGTGAGCCCTTACCTCCCCTTTCCATCCTTGCGCCGCCCGAAAAAAATCGGACGGTTCGCGGTTTATTTCTGTTGCACTTTCCTTGGAGTCGCCTCCACAAGACGTTATCTTGCGCCCTTGCCCTGCGATGCTCGGACTTTCCTCATCGAACAAACGATGCGACCGTCCGGCTAACTCAATTTTTTTAATTCTTTTTTGAATTCCGTATCGAACCGATAAAACTTAAAATACTTCAATCCTAAAAACTTTCCAAGAATTCCGCATTTACGTAATACCGAACCGATAAAACTTAAAATACTTCAATCCTAAAAACTTTCTAAGAATTCCGCATTTTTGCAATACCGAACCGATACAAATCTTGATACGCTCAACTTAATTTCCGCTTATTTCTTCGCCAAAATCAAATATATGACCAAGATAATATCAAGCGGCTTAAACAACATAAGCACTACTAACAATATCGGCAATTTCGCTCCGCGCAAGCGTCTGACTAATATTGCGAACGTCGGTATAATAAGTGCAATTAAAAAGATAATCGCAATAAGAGTAATTATCGCATTACCCGTAAACCAAGCGAGAGCAAGCAAAATATACTGTATCAATTCGCTTCCGATAATAAATACCGCAAATCTTTCTCTCGTTTCCGTACCCTTAAATTTCGCGTAGTAATTTTTGAAAATGTCCGCATAAATGTCCAAATACTTTTTCATAACATAACCTCCCTTAAAAATTTTTTTCGCCGTATATTATACGGTATACTATATATATAATACCACAAATAATATATTTGTCAATATTTTTTTAACCGTTTCTGAAAAAAAACTAAAAAAATTCACCTTTATCGACAAAATTACCCCCCTTCTCCGAAAAATCACGCCGCTATACCCGTTACACTTTCAAATCCGCACGGCGCACGGATTAAAATTTTAACGGGTATGCCTTAGAATCCTCTCTCTTTCACCGCAAACCCTAACCAAATCCTATCCCGTGAAAATCACTTCCAAAATTCCCCTCCGTGGGAGGGGTGTAGGGGCGAAACGCCGCGCTTGAAATCCGCCCTTTACGTCAATGACGATAGAAAGCGGAAACGGCGTATTTCAACGTCATAAAGTTACTAAAAGTTTTTGAAAAAGGCTCGGAAAAAACTTTTTTCAAAAAGTTTTTTCCGAATAAAAAAAAATAAATAAAAATTAAAAACCCAAAAAATTAAAAAACCCTTTACTCACGCGACGAATTCAAATTCAATATCTCCCAAAATGACCGTATCGCCGTCGCGCACGCCCGCTTTATAGAGCGCGTCGATAACGCCTTTTTCGCGCAGAACGCGCTGAAAATACCGAAAAGATTCGTCGTTCCCGAGTGAAACGTTCCGTTCCAGCCTTCCGACCAGTCCGCCCGTAACCTCGAACACGCCGCCGCCGCGGTTTTCGACCTCGAAGCCGTCGCCGTCCTCCGCGTCGTAGGAATACCCCGCGGTATTTTCGGGCGCGAGCGGAGGCAATTCTTTTAGCCTTTTATAGATGCCGTCCAAAAGTTCCGAAAGCCCTACGCGCGCCGCCGCGGAGACTCTGATAACGGGCGCGCCGATCTTTTTTTCAAATTCGGCGTATACGGTTTCGTCGGTCAAAAGATCGGACTTATTCGCGACGACAATCTGCGGTTTTTCCGCCAAAATCTCGCCGTATCCCGCCAATTCGCCGTTGATTATGTCAAAATCCGCGCAAGGGTCGCGCCCTTCCGAGCCGCTTATATCGACGACGTGAACGATGAGCCGAACCCTTTCGATATGCCGCAAAAAACTGTGTCCCAGCCCCGCGCCGTCTTTCGCGCCCTCGATAAGTCCGGGGATATCGGCGATTATGAAACCGTCGTCATACATCTTGACCGCGCCGATATTCGGGCTGAGCGTCGTAAAGCGGTAGTTTGCGATTTTCGGTTTCGCGTTTGTCAAGACGGACAAAAGGGAGGATTTCCCGACGTTCGGGAAGCCGACGAGTCCCGCGTCCGCGATGGTTTTCAATTCCAAAATGACTTTAACTTCGCGTGTTTTTACGCCGTGCTGGCTGAATTCTGGGGCTTGACGGGTAGGTTTTGCGAAGCGGGCGTTCCCTCTGCCGCCCCTGCCGCCTTTCAAGACGACTTTTTTTTCGCCGTCATAGAAGAGGTCGGCGACGACTTGACCGCTTTCCTTGTCGCGGATTACCGTCCCCGTAGGGACTCTTATCACGACGTCCGCGCCCGACTTGCCGCTCATATTGTTGATACTCCCGTTTCCGCCGTTTTCTGCGGCGAACTTCCGCTTGAACTTAAAGTCGATCAGCGTATTTATATTTCTGTCCGCGGCAAAAACGACGTCGCCGCCGTCGCCGCCGTCGCCGCCGTCCGGGCCTCCGGCCATAACGTACTTTTCTCTGTGAAAGGACACCGCGCCGTTGCCGCCGCAGCCCGCCTTGACGGATATTTCCGCCTTGTCGATAAACATTTTTTCCGGTTACCGCCTTTTTTTGATTTATTTTTTCGATTTATTTTTTCGATTTGTTTTTTATGGAATACCCTGTTTTTGCTTTTTTAGAATACTCTATTTTTTTAAATTCCCTACCGCATTCCGTTTTTAGAATACTCTATTTTTTTTGAATTCCCTACCGCATTCCGTTTTATCGAATCCTCTATTTTTTTTGAATTTCCGTCTTTCGCCCGTCATTTCATTTTATTCAGTCTTTCGATAATCGCGCGCGCCGCCGCTTTTCCGTTTCCCATTGCGAGAATGACAGTCGCCGCTCCCGTAACTGCGTCGCCGGCAGCGTACACTCCGTCTTTCGACGTCATAAACGTCTCATCCACGACGATTGTTCCTTTTGGGTTAAACTTTACGGTATCCGTAGAATTTTTTATAATCGGATTCGGGCTTGTGCCGAGCGCGACGATCACTCCGTCGCATTCGATCATCAATTCGCTGTCCGGGACAGGCACGGGTTTACGCCTGCCGCGTTCGTCGGGCGCGTCGAGTATCATTTTGATACATTTCATACCGGAAACCCTGCCGTTTCCGCCCGTTATTTCGACGGGCGCGGTCAAAAACATAAAGTTTATTCCTTCTTCTTCGGCGTGGCGTATTTCCTCACGCCGCGCGGGCATTTCTTCCCGTCCGCGACGGTACACGACCGTAACGTTCGCGCCCAATCTCAAAGCCGTGCGCGCCGCGTCCATCGCGACGTTTCCCGCGCCTACGACGGCGACGTTTTTCCCGACGAAAACGGGGGTTTTCGCGTCCGGTTCGTAGGCTTTCATGAGGTTGACGCGCGTCAAAAATTCGTTAGCCGAGTATACGCCGTTCAGGTTCTCGCCCGCGATATTCAAAAACACGGGAAGCCCCGCGCCCGTCCCGATAAAAACCGCGTCGAATTCGCTTGACAAATCCTCCAAAAGCAGAGTTTTTCCGATGACGACGTTGGTTTCGATTTTGACGCCGAGTCGTTTCAGGGCGTCGATTTCCGATTGAACGAGGGCTTTCGGGAGGCGGAATTCGGGAATTCCGTAGACCAAAACGCCGCCGGCCTTGTGGAACGCCTCAAAAACCGTAACCGAAATTCCGTTTGCGGCAAGTTCGCCCGCGACGGTCAACCCGGCGGGGCCCGCGCCCGCGACGGCGGCTTTAAAGGTTCTTTTTTTCACGGAATTTTTTTCGTTTTCATCCGCCAATGAAATTTTTCCGTCCGTTTCCGCCTTTTGCGCGATATTTTTCGTCGAATCTCCGTCGGAATAAAGAAAATTTTTATTCTTTCCGATATTTTTTACGCAATCCCCCCCGAACGCGGCGAATTTTTCATCGTTTTCGAGTCCGTTTTCGAGGTTTTTCGCGGCAAAGTCCGCGGCGTAGCGTTCGAGCGCGCCGATCGACACCGCGCCGCCCGCTTTCGGATTATTCCTGACGCAAAGTTTTTCGCATTGTTCCTCTTGGGGACACACTCTTCCGCAAATCCCCGGAAGGCGGTTATTTTTTTTAATTTCCCGAAAAGCCTCCGCGGTTCTCCCCTTTTTTATCAAATCGATAAAGAGCGGTATATTAGTTCCGACGGGACACCCGGCGATACATTTCGCGTTTTTGCAATTCAAACATCTTTCCGCTTCGATTTTTGCTGTTTGGTCGTCGAACCCTAAGGCGACCTCTTCGAAATTATGTTTTCTGATTTCCGGGGGTTGTTCGGGCATTTCCTGCCGATTAATCATTCCGGGCATACGATATTTCTCCAAAAATAAGTGATTTTTTCTATTTTATTCCCTTTTTTTATTTCCGCAAATAAATACTTTTTTCCGTTCCATTCCTTTTTTTATTGCCGCAAATAAATACTTTTTTTCCGTTCCGCTCCATTTTTTATTTCCGCAAATAAATACTTTTTTCCGTTCCATTCCCTTTTTTATTTCCGCAAATAAATACTTTTTCCGTTCCATTCCCTTTTTTATTTCCGCAAACAAATACTTTTTTCCGTTCCGCTCCCTTTTTTATTGTCGTATTATTGAATTCCCTTTTCCTCAATTCCCCTCCGTGGGAGGGGGTAAGGGGGTGGGGCGACCTCTTATTATCCTCAATTCCCCTCCGTGGGAGGGGATAAAAGGGGTGGGGCGACCTTTCCTTACTATCCTCAATTCCCATCCGTGGGAAGGGGTTAGGAAGCGGAGATTAAACGGAACGAATTTTGAATAACGGATTTTTTAGATAGAAAGCGGCTTGTTTTTGCGGGCAATAGCATTCGCTATTGCCAAAAAGGCAAGACGGTTTATGGCAAAAAAGACGCATTCTAAAATTCGTTCGAGTTTACTCGACGCTTCCAAGGGTGGGGCGAAACTTCCCTCATTATCCTTACATTCCCCTCCGTGGGAGGGGATCAAAGTGGTGGGGCGAAACGTTGGTTCGAAAGTTGCAATTTACGTCATAATGATAGGAATTATAAAGCGGCGTATTATTAAGCGTAACGGGCATATCCTATTCTTTCTTTTCATTTTGCAACCGGCAAAGGTGTTCTTTTTCCGTTTCGCGGTAAAAAGCCGCCCGATTCATCGCCTCTTCAAAATTCACGAGATGCCCGTCGAACTCCGGTCCGTCCACGCACGCGTGTTTAATTTCGCCGCCGACCGTCAAGCGGCATCCGCCGCACATACCGGTTCCGTCGACCATAATCGTATTCATACTGACGATAGTTTTGATTCCGTATTTTCTTGTCAATTCCGCGACGGCGCGCATCATCGGCATCGGACCGACTGCAAAAACCGCGTCGTATTTTTTTCCGCCGTCGACAAGTCTTTTTATAACGTCCGTAACGAACCCTTTTTCTCCTTTCGACCCGTCGTCCGTAACGACGAAAAGGCGATCCGAGAACGTTCTCAGTTCCTCCTCATACGTCAAAAACGAGGCGTTTCTCCCGCCCAAAACGACGTCCGTCAAGACGGACGTATTTTGTTTTAGATATTTCGCCTGCGGCAAGACGACCGCCGAACCGATTCCGCCCGCGGCGAGCAATACGCTGCGGAATTCCGTCAAATCTGTGGCGTTTCCGAGAGGGCCCAAAAAGTCCTTGATAAAATCGCCCTCTTTTTTTTGGGCGAGGCGCGCCGTGGAGTAGCCCGCCGCCTGCACGAGGAGTGTAATCGTTCCCCTTTCCCTGTCGTAGTCCGCGATGGTCAGAGGGATTCTCTCTCCGCCCTCTTCGACGATCAAAATAACGAACTGTCCGGGCATACATCTTTTCGCGGCGAGGGGCGCGTGAACGACGTATTCGGCGGCGTTTTCCGTCAGATTTCTTTTTTTCAGAATTTTATACATAAATTACCTTCGCAAATGTCCGTTGGTTTTGAATTTTTTTAAATATCGGCGGCGTTTCTTTTGATTTTTTTTGAATTCCGCATATATTTTTTTTAAATTTCCTATACTTTTTTGAATTTCCTATACGCTTTTTTGCCTTTCGCATATACTTTTTTAAATTTTCTATACGCTTTTTCAAGTTCCGCATATACTTTTTTAAATTTTCTATACTTTCTTAAATTTCCTATACACTTTTTCAAGTTCCGCATATACTTTTTTGAATTTCGTATACACTTTTTCAAGTTCCGCGTATGTTTTTTTAATTTCGTATATATTTTTTAAATTTCTTATACGCTTTCTTGCCTTTCGTGTATATTTTTTGAATTTAAAAGATATTTTTATCGGAATGTCGTACTAAAAAACACCCTTAACGCCTTAATTTAAACCCCTTTTACTCTGCATTTTTCAAATATTCGCAATATCCTATGACAAGACACTCTCCGCGTTTCGGTTTTCAAGCCTCAAAAACTGCAAATTTAAAGCCTTTTCAAACCCCTTTTACTCTGCATTTTTCAAATATTCGCAATATCTATCGACGGGACACTCTCCGCATTTCGGTTTTTTGGCGACGCACACATACCTGCCGAAAAAAACGAAAAGTATATGCGCTCTTCCCAGCCGGTTTTCGTCCAAAAGCCCCGTTACCGACTTTTCGACCTTTACGGGGTCGCCGCTTTTGTCGATTCCGAGGCGGTCCGCGGTTCTCAGCACGTGCGTATCCACGGCGAACGCGTTCTTATGAAAGGCTTCCGAGAGTATGACGTTCGCGGTTTTTCTGCCCACGCCCGGGATTTGCGTCAATTCGTCGAGTTCGTTCGGGACGACGCCCGAAAAGCGCGTCGAAACCATCTCCGCCGCCGCCTTGACCGCCGCCGCCTTATTTCTGTAAAAACCGACGGGATATAGCAGTCTCTCCAACTCTCCGATTTCGATTCGGCAAAAGTCTTGCGGCGAGGAATATTTTTTGAACAACTCCGCCGTAACCGCGTTGACTCTCTTGTCCGTGCATTGCGCCGACAAAATGACCGCGACCAAAAGTTCAAACGGCGTTTGATAATTCAATTCGCAGCGCGCGTTCGGGAAGCGGTTTTCCAAAATATCGACTATTTCACTTATTTTTTTCTTATCCATACCGACTATTTCGCTTATTTTTTTCTTATCCGTATCGACTATTTCGCTTATTTTTTTCTTATCCGTATCGATTATTTCGTTTGTTTTTTTCTTATCCATACCGACTCTTTCGTTTACTTTTTCTTATCCATACCGACTCTTTCGTTTGCTTTTTCTTAGTCTATGTAGATTATTTCTTTTGTTTTTTCTTATCTATATCGATTATTTCGTTTGCTTTCTTATCTATATCGATTATTTCTTTTGCTTTTTCTTATCCATACCGACTCTTTCGTTTGTTTTTTCTTATCCGTAATGAATTTATATTCGGTTTTGTTTCGCGTAAACTGCTATAAAAATCGCGGCGGGAAAAACTCCCCGCCGTATTTTATCCGACACATTTATATGCCATACGCTATATAAATATCCGTTAATTATCCGATATATTTATATGATATGTATTATAAACCGCCTCGCTTTTCAACCGCGTATTTATATATCACACGCTATATAAACGCCCTCTAACCGCACGGTATATTTATATGATATATATTATATAAACGCCTTGCTTTTTACCGCGCATTTATATATCACACGCTATATAATTACCTGTTTCCGTCTTGAAACTTTCTCAAAAAAGGCGGTCTATTGTCCACGGGAATTCTCGACGAATTCGGATTGCCCGCGCCGTATCCTCCCCCGTTTTCGTAGCCGTTCCCGACGCCGTTCGGATTTTGCTGCGGGGGGACTCCCTGCGGCTGATAGCCGGATTGAGGAGGTTGTGGACGCTGCGACTCCGCGCCGTAACTATTAAACAACCTCTCGTTATACAATTTCGCGCCGTCCGCGGGCTGCGCGGTCTGCGGAGGAGTTTGTTGGGGAGCGTTCGGGTTTCTGTTTCCCGGCAAGATACTTCCCGTGCGCGCCTGTTGTTTATCCGCGGCGGTCTTAGGCGATTGGAACCCGGTCGCGATAATGGTTATCACAACTTCGTCTTTGAGATTCTCGTCGATTCCCGCGCCGAATATGATATTCGCGGAGATGTCCACAACGTCCTGAACCAAGCGGCACGCCTCGTCAACTTCGGTGAGCGAGAGGTCAAGTCCGCCCGTAACGTTCAAAATAACGCCCGTCGCGCCCTCGATACTCGTTTCGAGCAAGGGGCTTTGAACGGCTTTTCTGACTGCTTCGAGGGTACGGTTTTCGCCCTTTCCCTGACCTATGCCCATGTGCGCCAAACCCTTATTTTTCATAACCGTTCTGACGTCCGCGAAGTCGAGATTTATGAGCGAGGGCGTTACGATCAAGTCGGAAACGCCTTGAATACCCTGCCTTAAAACGTCGTCGGCGACTTGAAACGCCTTTATTATGGGTGTTCCCTTCTCCAAAACTTTGAGCAGTCTGTCGTTGGGGATTATGAGGAGGGTATCCACGAATTTTCTCAAATTTTCGATACCCGCCGCGGTATTTTCCATACGCTTTCTGCCTTCGAATTGAAAGGGTTTCGTAACGACCGCGACGGTCAAGATTCCCAAATCCTTTGCCAATTCCGCGACGACGGGAGCCGCGCCCGTACCCGTTCCGCCGCCCATTCCCGCCGTAATAAAGAGAAGGTCGGTGTCTTTCAGCAGTTCTTTGATCTCATCGCGGCTTTCCTCGGCGGCTTTTTGCCCGATTTCGGGATCCGCGCCCGCGCCCAACCCTTTCGTGAGGTTTTGACCGATTTGCAATTTTACGGGAGCCTTTGACAAGCACAGGCTCTGATAGTCGGTGTTGATGGCGATGAATTCCGCGCTTTTGATACCCGCGCTGACCATTCTGTTCACGGCGTTATTTCCGCCGCCGCCCACTCCTATGACTTTTATTTTCGCCATTAAGGACGAAGTGTAGTCAATCATTTTTTTTGCCTCCAAATTTTCGATATTTTTATTGTTTTATTATTAAACTTAAATTAAATTTTATAGCCGAACGCCTTTTTAAAAGCGTTTTTTAGCCATTTTTGGCCATTATTTCGAACGCTTTTTCGCCTTTTTTAGGCATTATTTCGAACGCTTTTTCACCCGTTTTTCACCGTTTTTAGGCGTTATTTTGAATGTTTTTCCGCCTCTTTTTTGCCCTTTTTTAGGCGTTTTTCGCCGCTTTTTTGCCGTTTTTAAGGCTTTTTTAAGCGTTTTTCGCCGCTTTTTAGCCGTTTTTTAAGGCTGCTTTGAGTGTTTTTTTTCTTCTTTTCCGTCGTTTTTCGGCGTTATCTTGAACGTTTTTTTCTATTTTTTACTATTTTTTACCCATTTTTTACCGTTTTTCGGTATTGTTTAATCACTGTATAAATCTATTTTTTAATCCGTCTTTTTTCCGAAAAGCCTTCCGAAAAAACCTTTTTTCGTCTTTCTCGCCCGTTCGCCGTCCAACGATCCGCACGTATCGATCAGCCCGAAAAGCGCGGAATAGTGCGGTTTGTTATACTGCGGCAAATTCGGCGCGATAATCTTAACCTCCCTGCCCAAAGCCTCGGCGAGAAATTCCTTCGCGCCTTTAAGGTAACTCAATCCCCCTCCCGAGAGGTGCATAGTAACGTACACTGGGCAGTCCGTGAGGCTGCTTTTTACGGCGATTTTGAAAACGTCCGCAAATTCGGCAAGCCTCGCCGTCACAACGTTGCGCATATCCTTTCCCGAAATCTCCCCCGACTCGGTTTTGATATTTACTTTCTCGTCGAGATTATTTAAGTCAAGGCGCGACACGATATTTTCCGCTTCATTAAAAGGAATTTGAAAAATCTCCGAAACGTCCGCGGCGATATGCGCCCCGCCCATCGAAAAGGAAGCCAAGTGCAAAAGTCCGTCGCCCCTCAAAAACGCCACTTCCGAAGATATATATCCCGCGTCGGCAAACAAAACGTAGCGGTCGCGCTCCTCGGGATCAAAAAGATATAAAACTTCGGCAAGGACGGACGATGTAAATTCGAGTTCGATCCCGCGTCCCTCGAGTATAGACCCGATTTCGCCGATAAAGTCGTTTTGGCATCTGACGTACGAAATAAGAGCCTTGATTTTGCCGGCGGTAAGTCCGCGCGGCTCTATCAGCCGCCTGCTGTCGTCGTCGAGTAAAAAAAACACGGGCGAGCGGTTTATCGTGATAAATTCGTCGTCGTTGTCAAATCTGTCGTTCTTTTTCAAGAGCGCGGCGATTTCGTCGTTCGTGATTTTCGTTTCGCGTTCAAACACGATCACGGGTTCGCGGCATACCGAATATGTAAATTCGGCGGGTACGCCGACAAAAAGTTTTTTGATTTTCGACCCCGCGGACGCCTCCGCCTTGCTTACCGCGGTAAGAACCGCCTCTTTGAGGTTTTCCGTATTAAAAAATTTGCCGTCGCGGTATCCCGCATAGTCAACCTCGCCGATTCCGCGCACCTCCACGCTTATCTTGCTGTTTTTCACGGCGATAGCGGCGCGGATTTTACCCGAACCGACGTCCAAAACGGCTGTTTCACTGTTCTTTGGCATTTCTCTCACCTCACACGGCGTATAAACGACCGTCTTTGCCGTTTTTTTACGGCGGCGGCGGCGCGGATTTTTCCCGAACCGTCGCCCGAAACGGCTGTTTCACCGTTCTTTGGCATTTCTCTCACCTCACGCGGCGTATAAATAACCGTCTTTGCCGTTTTTTTACGGCGGCGGCGGCGCGGATTTTTCCCGAACCGTCGTCCGAAACGGCTGTTTCACCGTTCTTTGGCATTTCTCTCACCTCACACGGCGTATAAATAACCGTATGCCCGTCATAAGACAAAAACACCCGGCAATTTTTTTGCAACGGATACAAAGAAAATTATAAGCCAACGGCAAAAAAAAGTCAATTATTTCACCCCTAAAAAACAAAATTACTTATTTTTCCTTTACTCGGCGTTTTAGCGCGGCTTTCTCCGCGGCATTTATTTATCCGTTGTGAAACTTTCGGCATACCCGATTAAAAAATCCCCAAAACGCCGATTTTAAGCGCGTAAAAATTTACAATACGGCATTCCGCGGAAATTCCTAAAATTACGAATACTTACAAATTTATAGTTCCTCTTTTTTATTCCGCTTACCTTTTTCACGCGGAAATTCCTAAAATTCCGAATGCCTACAAATTTATAATATCCTTTTCGATTCTTATTATCGTGTTTTTCAGTTTCACAAGGCAGCCGTTCAACAGTTCGGTTTCCTCCTTGGTCGCGTAGAAATATTTCGATTCCGAAAGCATATTAAAAATCTGTTTTAACGTCGCGAGCGGCGTATCCTCGCCGCACACGACCGCCACGTTGTCGGCGATTTCTTTGAGGCGTTCCCCTCTCAACTCGCGGCAAAGTCCGTCCGTTTCGTTTATGTAGTGATATCTTTGGACGTCCCTCTCCTCGTCCACGAGTTCCTTGATTAAAGCCGCCGCTTTTTTGAGAATTCCGTCTTGACTTTTGTCCTCGGGATCGTTTTTTAGAACGACGGCGGCGTCCATAGCGTCGATAAGGGTATAAAAAGCGTCCGTCAGATAAGAGTCCAGCGAATCGTTTTTGAATTTCAAAACATACCTGAGCGCGACCGCCGCGGTCATCGGCAGGACTGCCGCCGCCCCGAAAGCCTCCGCGCCGCCGTATGCCAGCGAAAAAGCGGACGCGGCGGCAAAAGCCGTCCGCGCGATCATATCGTATACGGTCAAAAATTTCTTTCGTTCCGCGCCGAAAGACACGGGCTTTAAACAGTCCGCCTCGGTGATAAAACGGGATGGCTTTACTTCCATAGAATTCAAATACGCCGCGACGCGGTTTTGCATCGCGACGGGAAAATCACAGGCGTATTTGCGGAAAAAATAACCCGCGTTGTTCTTTCCGAGCGAACCCGTTCTTTCGTCGGAGAGATAGTCCGCGGCGCTAAGCATAGCGTCCGCGTAACGCTTCAAACCGCGCGACGAAAAACGAAGCGAAACCAAAAAAGCCGCGGCAACCGCCGCAGAAAACAAAACGAAAACATACCCCGGCCCGACATAAGACAAAACCTTGACAAGCCCGTTAAAAAAATCCGTCATCATACCTCTCCGATTTAAGCGGAATTTATATACCGTCGGTTTATATACGGTTATATAAAATACCGGATTCAACCGTTTAATCCGCATATTATCACACAAAATACGAAATCCCGCCGTTTAATCCGCGCACTATCACACAAAATACGAAATCCCGCCGTTTAATCCGTATACCGTATATCAAAACGACGAATACGCCGTTTAAAAAATCAATTTATACCATTATACCAAATAACGCAAAAAAAATCAATATAAAAACTTAAATTACTTTATATAATATGTTGTATTACAATAGATGTGTTAATTTTAACACATCTATTTTTTATTTTGCGCATTAAAACTATGCGATAAGAGTTTTACCATACGGCGTGAGCCGAATAAAAACATTGCCTCTAATGGATTTTAGGGGAAAGGAGTAAATCTATGTCTAAAATTGTAGCGGAAGTGGAAGCGGAAGCGAAAAAAATTGCAACGGAAGCAAGCGAAGCGGAAGTAAAAAAGGTTGCAGCGGAAACAAGCGAAGCGGAATCGAGCGGCGCGGAAAAGGGTGCCGTTTTTTCGGAGGGAATCGTCGAAACGGTTGACGGAATTGCGACGGGATTGTTTATCGAGCGTGAAGTTGTGCGCGGAGCGAACAAGAAAGATTACCGTAATTATTTTTTGAGGTTTAATTTGCGCGGTCGTTCTTCCCGTGTGGATTTTGTTCCTCTTGATATCGGCGGGTATGAGGTTCTTGATTTTGTTTTCGGCGACGCTTTGAACGCTGAACTTATCTTGGAGTCTTATACCGTTAAGGACAATCGTACCGGCAAGATTACTAAGCGCGGTATGTATTATTATGCCCGTAATATTGACGATACGGGCGTTTATAAGGCGCAAATAAAGCCGAAAGAAACGTCGGATAAAAATTTGCTTGAAATGGTTTTGTCTTCTATGTAATTTGTTTAAAGGGGGTATTATGTTTTTTGTAATATCCCCTATTTTTTTAATTTAGTAAAAATCAAAAAAGAGGTGTTTTATGAAGCAAAAATTTAATGGTAAGTTTCAAAAACTTAGGAATCGTTTGCGCGGCGGTTCGGGTTCCGTTTTAAAAATTTTAACCCGTCCGAGTTTTGTTTCCGTCATATCGATTATGTTTTTAGTCGTTTTAATGTCCGGTTTGTCGGTTTTTGCTTTCGATATGTTTAAAACCGATCAATCTTCACCGGTTGACGGCGAGGTTTCTTACGCGGAGGTTATAACGTTACTTGAAAGTGAACTTGAAGCGTATCAAGATATGAAACTTGCCGTTGAAGCGGAGAATGAACAATTAAGAATATTAATTGACCGCTCGTTTAGTGAAGTTTCGGATGCTTATAGTTTAGCGGATTCATTATATTCCTCAATGATTTACGTTAGTAGTATCGAATATATGTATAATGTGTTAGGTATTACTTCAAGCCAATTAAATACGTATAGATCCGCTTTTGGTTCTGGGTATTTTCCGTCTAATGCTTATGATATTAATTTTTCTTTTTATCAACGCTGTAAAGCCGGATTAAATCTTTATGAAACGACGGACGGTTCGGAGATATTGGGTAGCGGCAATCATATATTTACTCGTGATGCCGTGTATGAAGATGTTTACGCGGTTGATTTGCTTTATACATATTATTCTTATATCGTTTCGGTTTATGAAGCCAATACCGGTATTTTGTCTAATCCTAATTATGAAGCCGAAGTTGCCGAAAAGTTAGAAAGACGCAATGAAGCGTATGCTTTATATCAATTTTATCAAGGATTTATGGGTTATTCTTTGAGCAACTATGTGGATTTTCATGTATTGCTGAGTGATATGTTGTCTGCGAATATGGAGTATTTGCATGAAATTGATAATAAAATGTCCGTTATAGTCGCGACGATTATAGAACTTGGAAAGAAAGTAAATTAGGGCAAAAAATTTAAAAGATAATTTTTATTTAAAGTAGGTTTTTTTGTATGGATAAGAAAATTAAAATTACTTTGATTGTCGTTATAAGCGTGATTTTAATCGCGCTTATCGGAGTTTTAGTTTATTCGTTATATTTTAACGATGTTCCTGAGGATCGTCAAAATATAATTGTCGACGATGAAAATAAAATCGATCCGGTGATTCCCGTTTCTGATATCGGCGATAATGAAGACAATGCAGATTCCGGCGGTGAAGAGGTTGAAAATTTTCCGTTTTTATCTGTTGCCGATGGTTTTTTTATGACTTCTACTTCTATTGCTTCCGATGGCTCTGTCGTTTTATTGACGGCGGAGCTTGATCCGTTTGACGCGACTAATTCTGATATTGAGTGGTTGACTTATTGGTTTAATCCCATTTCGTCGTGGATAATTGATAAGGACGTATTTGATTATATTAGTGTTGATGTTGCCGAATCCGGGTCTAATTCTGCGGAGGTGTCGTTTTTGCAGGTTTTTGGCGAGGATATTATCATTCGGGCGAGTTCGGTCAGTAATCCGGAAGTGTATGCCGAGTGTATCGTTAAATATACAAGTTTTTTGGATAATCCGAGCGATTATTCTCTTGCTTTATCCGATAGTAATTCTATTCGGGTTCCTCTCGTTTATGGTAACGGTTTATATATTGTTAGTGCGCCTTCGTCTCCCGGCTCCTCTGCTTCTTCTTATTATTTCGGATCAGATTTAAACGATTCGACTTCGTTCCAAGAAATTGATCGTTATATTTATATGGATTATTTAAACGATAGATTTTTCTTTTCATATAATAATAGTCTTTATTATACTTTTGATTGTGTGAATTTTTATTTTGCTTTTTCCGGTGATAGTAACTTTTCTTTTAATCGATTTAGTTTTTCTTATGTTAATGGTGTTTATTTTGTTTATGGTTCTCGTCATTTGCGTTTTTCTTATCGATATAGTTATGATTGTGAGAATTGGATATCGGGGTCTTCTTCTTTTGATCGTTATGGTAATGACAAAGGTTTGTTTTATTTTAACGGTTACTATTATTTTTGCGGCATTGATTCGGTGTACCGTTCCTCCGACTTAACTAATTGGGCTGAAATTTTAGATTTTTCTGCTCGTACTTTTTATGTTTATAATGATGTATTTTATATTTTTGGTTTAGGAAAAGATCGTTTTTATGTTAGTTTCGACGGTGAAACTTTTACGTCCGTTTCTCTTAGTGTCGGTTTTTCGTCTACTTATTTTTCTTATTTTTTTATAGACGGAAAAGTTGTAGTTTTATCGGCTTCGAGTAATACGGCTGTCTTTACTTCTATTTATAGTTCTGACGGTTATAATTGGATTAATTATTTTAAGGAACCTTTTTCTAAGGATTCTCATTTTGATTTTTGTGGTTGTGAAGATTACGGTTTTTTATTTTCGTATTTTAATTTTACTTTGGCGTATTCTACCGACGGTTTTAATTGGGTGTATCATACTTTTGAAAATTCTATTCGTGATTTGTCTCTTGTCGGTGACTATCTTTTTGTTATTTTTGATGATGATTCTATTGTATATTACGATATATCATTTTTATTTGGGAGCTAATTATGCGTAAGAAGTTTTTATCTAAAATAATATTCGGCGTTTTATTTTCATTAGCGGTTATGTTTTTAATCGGTTTTTTGTCTATGTTTACTCGTAATTTTACGACCGGTTTTGAAACTTTTTACGTTGTTTACGACGGTGTTTTTTATATGGGATCGGGGAACAAGGTTGAGTTTGACAGGGCTTCCGTGCGTTTTGATTGTCGATATACTTTGGATTTTTTAGCGGTTGAGAAGCCGAGCGGGTACACCGTAAGAGTTTTGCCGAATGTGTCGGCCGCTGATGATTTTGTTTTTTATGTTGACGGTGCGCCGCATTTGTTTAGTAAAATTTTAGATTTATCCGTCGCTTTTGATATAGACGGTCAAGGTGATTATTTTATTATGTCCGTTGATAAATCTATGTCGGAGGTGTTGCAATCTTTGTATTCCGATTCGGAAGTCGTTATGTCTTCCGTTTTGACTGCGGCTCATTTATACTTTTTGCTTGAAGTAATCCCCGATAACGGAGCGTCTGTTGTTTATATAGAATTTAATAATGTTGTTCCCGTTCAATCTGTGATTTTGGATATTAATCAAATTAATTTTTGAGGTTGTTATGATACGTAAGAAATTTTTTATGTTTTTATTCGTCGCATTTTTTGTTATTTTTTGTTCGGGTATACCGTTTTTAGATATATCCGGGTTTTCTTTCGCTTTGTCGGAAAAGAATGGTTTTGACGGTACGTACGTTTTAGACGATTTGATATTTTCTACGGTCAACGGTGAACCTTTTGATTTATCCGATTATCCTTATGATTCCGACGGGAGCGAACATAAACTATCCGTTTTAAGTTTTGTTGAATATTGTTACAGTTATTACGCTAACGCTCAAATAAATTATTGTCTTTATCTTTATATTTACAATCCGCAAGGTTTTAGTTTTAATAAAACTTCTATGACCGACAGAATAGAAATTGCAACGTCTTACGACGGCAACGGCATTCCTGATTCTTATGAAAAATTTCAATTGAAATTTTGTTCGGTTTCCTCCGGAGATTATGCCGGTTTATTTTATAAATATCGCGTTATAGATCATGCTGCCGTAAACGGTAAAACGATTTTAAAAAGAGTTACCGAATCAGTTCGCGATCAGAATTTATCCGGCGTGGTATTGGATAATTGCGAACGCCGTTATGATATATCCGGTATTGAATTTCGTTACGATAATGCCGCGGCAAACGGTGTTAATAAAAATAAATCCGTTGATCACGCCGTAGGCGGTTCTTATATTTTTAAGGGCTTTGCGTCCGGGTATGGAGCCGACGGATACGCCGATAGCACGCTGATAAGTTCCGTTACCGATATGGAAACGGTATCTCTTGAAGTTAAGGATACATATTGGCGCACCGATAATCCGGAGCGCGGAGATTATGCCGAGGATCAACTTACTTCCGTATATTTTTCCGTACCCGATTATTATATTAACACTTACGGAGACTTGTACGGGATTCGTGCGGAGTGGTATGAGTATAAAACTAAGCCTATTGTGGTTTCGTCCAGCGGCGCGCTGAATAATTATATCCCGGGCCGTCTGGGATTGTCTACCGCCGAGGATCTTTCCGATGATGCGCGGAGTTTATATTATAATTATCTTTTTGACGGAACTAATATTCCCACTTGGTGGTGGGCTTGGAATCCTTACATTATCGGTATTCCCGGCGTTAACGGCGGTCCGTATTTGGATAAATTGTATTGGTACTTTTATAGTTCCGATTTAGTCGTTAAGCCGTCGGATATTAAGAATTTTTTAGAGACCGATTTTGCGCGGACCGAGGAGTATAATACATATTTAAAAGATCGTTTCGGTAATGATTTGGCTTTTTCTGACGGCGGACAGTTTATCCGATCCGTTTATTGGGATAGCGCCGTAGATACCGGTAGGACAAGGGGCTATAATTTATATGATTTTACCGTTGACGACGCATATCTTTCCGTCGGCGGGACGGTAAATATTAAAAATATTTGGAATATTATTTTCGGTCAAGACGGTAAAAATTATGGAACGACGTTTACAAACGTTAAGATGATTGAGGATGTTACAAATTTTATTCCTAATAACGATCATTATTGGGATAATCTTTTTATCTCGGAAGACGATTATTCCGTGATACAAAATCAAGCTTATACGGCGGGACAGCATACTTATCTTTTTAGATTTGCTCAAACGTCTTATGACGGTTTCCCGCTCGATATTTATAAGCATGAGTTTTATCGTCCGTTAGATTCTCATTGGTCCGGTCAAGCGTATACGGTTCAGACTACCGACTTTTTTAATTTCGATATAATTTCTTTGACGTTTGCGCGCGACGGCGTTTATCGGGTTATACCCGCCGTTTCCGACCCGATAGACGTGTTGCCCGGTTTAACGCCTCCTACCGGTATTTTTGACGTCGGTGATTGGTGGCAAGAATTATTGGAAATTTTAAAGTGGGTTTTAGGTATTATTCTTTTAATACTTATTTTGTATGCCGTGGCAACCCTTGTTCCGTCCGTTTTGTCCGTATTATTCGGCGGACTCGGTTTGTTAAAGCCGTCCGGACGAAGGAAAAATAAGATCGTCAATAAAATCTATTTGGATGGGATTAAAGGAAAATACAAAAAGAGAAAGTAATTATTAAAACCGTTAAAAAACGATAAGGAGTAAACGATTATGAGTAAAAATAGGAAACGATTAAATAAGAATAGAACCGTAAACGGTAGAGTACCGCAAGGCAGAACATTGATAACTCATGATAATTATTTTAGCGGAAAGTGTACGGGTTCTGTAAAGGAACGTCCTGTTGTGGTGATTGAGGCAAATGAACGAAACGATCTTGCTGTCGTTCCGCTTTCTTCGCGCGACGGTAAAAACCGTACGCGATTAAAAAATTATCAGCAGGGTCAATCGTATTTTAAGCATTATGTAGAGATACAAGATGACGAGGGCGCGCCGATACGTGTAAATAAGAAATTTCGTGAAAATCATCCTAATATGGATGTGTCGGGTCAAGATGTAGAGAAGATTAGAAATAAAGTTTTTAAAAGTTCTATTCCTTCACTTGAAAACCGTAAGAAAATGGATATATTTCGAGGTAAAAAAAATCCCCGAAACTAATCCGTTCGGGGCAATGCCGCAATCCAATATCGGCGGGAATAAACGATTGAATCGTTTAACTATTGCTTATTATACTGTATAAAGTTTTGAAAGTCAATAGTTTTTGATGAAAAAAATTGAAAAATATGAAAAAAGTAAAGAATATTATTGCTCTCGTTATATTTCTCATATTTTGCGTACTCGTCGGTTACGTTGTTTTTACGTATAAGCAAATTTTTTGAGAAGCAAAAAGGAGTGCGACGGTGGGTTTTGAAAAAATAAAATTATTTGAGTTTCGGCATTTTATTTGCGGTTTTTTGACCGTGATTTTTGTGCTGTGCGGGATTTTCTTTTTTCAAGATTCGCTGTCGCGTTCTTTTTTGGCTTTAAAGGATTTTTTGAATTCGCTCGGTTATTATTTTTGCGAACTGTTTTATTTGCCTTTCGAGGTAACTCCCACGGTAGCGCAGCCGTCGATTTTGCCGCCGTCCGATATCACCGTTTCTTTTCCGTCCGACTATTCGGGTTTTGTTGAAAAATTTTCCGCGCTTTGGTCTTTACTTTTTACCAAAGCAAATTTTTCGGCTTATGCCGCTTTTGTCGGGCTTTTGCTATACAGAGTTTTGACCGTCGTAACGCTTTTTTTACCCGTGTTGATACTTCTTGTTTTTGTTATATATAATTCCGTTAAAAAGCAAAATAACAATTATGACAGAGATACTTTTCCGCTTAAATTTGTTAAGCGCGTATCCCGTATTTTATATATTCCCTTTCGCAATTTTTTATCCGGCTTTTTTTCTTTTTTGCGTGACCACACGGTATATTTTAAGCTTTGGCTTTTTATTTGGGCTATAAATTTAAATTTGATGACGGTTGTTTTATCTATTCTTGCTTTTTTGTTTTATTTTGTCGTTAGTTTTGATTTCGGTATCTTTTATTCTCAGATTTATAGATTTATAGTTGATCTTGCTATTCCGCTACGCATTGTGCCGTGGTATTTTTGGGTCGGATCGGCGGTTTTCTTATTCGATTATTTCCGCCGTAAAATAGCTTATTCCGTTCTTCGTCGTTATGAACTTCGCGATCGCGGGTTTATTAATTCACTTCCGATTGTAAATATGATCGTCGGTACGATGGGCAAGAAAAAAACTACGCTAATGACCGATATGGCTTTATCACAGACATATATTTTTCGCGATAAGGCTTTTTCCTTACTGCTTGAAAACGATCTTAAATTTCCTTATTTTCCGTGGATTATTTTTGAATTAGATTTGCGCTCCGCTTTTGCGGCTCACGAGGTATATAATCTTGCTACTTGCCGGACTTTTGTTTCCCGGCGGCGTGAAATTTTTGAAAGAAGCGGTAAATCGGAGGATTGTTTCGGTTATGACTTTAAGAGGTATGGTTTGTATTATAACAACGGGCTTGAAATAAGCGGACTTTGGGATGTTTTGGAAACATATGCTTTGTTGTATTTTATTTATGTGATTGAAAGTTCGCTTTTAGTTTCAAATTATTCAATCCGCGAGGACGTTGTAATTTCCGACGTCGGTAATTTCCCGTTATGGAACGATGATTTTTTTCGACGGGATTCCCGTCTTATGGCAGCGTATAGCCGTCATTCCCATATTCTTGATTTTGACGCTATCCGTTTAGGGCGCAGAGTTATCGAGGATAATTTTAACCGTGATTCTTTTGATTTCGGGGCTTTGGTTATAACCGAAGCCGGCAAGGAGCGCGGAAATCAAGTCGAGAATCAAGGTTTAAAGAAGACCGATCTTACCGCGAACCAAAAGAACGACGGTTTTAATTTTTTCTTGAAAATGATCAGACATTCTTCTACCGTCGATTTTTTTCCTTTCGTAAAGGTTTTGCTTGACGAACAGCGTCCCGAAAGTTTGGGAGCGGACGCGAGAGAGTTATGTAATATCGTTCATATCCGCGGCGGCTCCGATCAGATTCTCGCTTTGCCTTTGTTTTTTGTGGAGGAATTATTGTATGATTTAATTTTTTCCCGTTTCGTGAATTTTTATCGCGAAATGCGTTATTTGCGCGGCGATAATTCGCTTTTGATTTATATGTTAAAAAGTATTGCGGGTAAATTAAATACTTATTACAAGCGTATATATAACACTTTCGGTTTTTGTCGACTCGCTCTTGAAGTGGAGCAAGGTACGCTTGACGGTAATGTTGAGAAGCATACTTATTATCTTATGAATAAGAAAATTTATTCCCGCCGTTTTTCTACCGATTGTTTCAGCGATTATTTTTTTACAAAAACTTTTCGTTCCGCCGTAGGTATCGCGGACGTTAAAGAATACGAAACCGAAAAAGCGAGTTTCGATGAGCTTAAAGGTCAAAACAGTTATTTTGTAAACGAGTTATTTAAATATCTCGACAATGAAAAGGAGTAAAAATTATGAGCAAATTAAAAAAATCTCTCGTCGGTAAAATCGGTTATTGCGATAACAAGGATTTAGGTATCAATAAAAGCGGCGGACATTATGTCTATATCCGCGAACTTTCCGGCGATAAATGTAACGTTAACGTCGTTACTTCTTTGGAGGACAAAGACGGGTTTAACAATAATCGGATTAATAAAATTAGAAAAGGTTATGTTTATCCTATTCCTTTTTATGACGCTAATTTTTCCCGCTGGTCGGGGGTTAATCGCCTTTCGGTAAATAATGTTAAAGTTATTGATATAAAAGATATAGATAAAAAGAAAATAAAACGTAGGCATAAGTTTTTTATTGGTAAATTTTCGTCAAAATAAAAGACTCCCAGCAATCTTGCGAAAGCCGGGATCCAAAACTGTAAGCCGTCCGTTACCGTCGGTTACTTTGTATTAGTATTATATGCCTTTAAATGTAGAAAGTCAACGATTTCTGCGAAAAATTTTAAAAAAGGTAAAAAAAGTTATGTTTTTTGATTTATACCGTGATAAATTGCTTTCGGTTCGTGTTAGTCGTTCGCTTTTGACTAACAAATTCGATCGGTTTTGTTCTTTTATCGCTTTGCAAGGATATAGCGGTAAATGCAGTTTCGGAGATTTTTTCGAGTTTTTGTTGCAAAATTCCGATAAACTCTTTGAGTTTACAAAAAGCGGCGATAGTGATATGTAAAGCGGTAAGCTTACCGTTTATCTTTTCGGATCGCTGAGGCAAAAAGGAAACCGGATAATTTCCTCGCGGCGAGAGAGCGTTTTTTTGCGCTACAATATTCGTTCCGAAAGCGGCTTGTTTGATAGTTTATCTTCCCGTTGTCGCTTTCGGCGACGATATAAAAGCGCAAAAAATGCGGCGTGTCAACGGGGCATACTTTTCACGGAGTGAAAAGAAGTTGCCGGCGGAGATTTTTCGCGGGCGAAAAATACAGCCGCTTGCCCGTTTACACCCGCAAGCGAACGTGTTACGAAGGTGTTTGTATGTTTTTAAAACAGTTTGATTTTTTGGATATTCCGTTGGACGCGTCTTGTCCGCTACCTTTGGAAAAGCAAGTTGAATACGGGCTTACCGCGACTAATGAAAAGCCCGTTTTTTCCGTATCCGAATTTCCCGGCAAACAAAAGAAAAGCGATAACGGCAAGACAAAATATAAGGTCTATGCGGACGGCGCTCGTCATCGTATCGCTTTGCCGATTAAAAATAAAGTTTCACGCCGTCTTGAATTTGATCCGTATTTTTCTTTGCTCTATTCGGAGAGTATGGAGCAAGGTCTTTCTCAAACCGCGCAATTTCTTCATATCCGCGGCGGTCTGATTTCCAAATATTCCGAGTGGTATCTCTCTGTCGTTCTCGGCAAGCATAGTTTTACTCTCGACGCATATATTGCGTACCGTATCGAGTGTAAAGTTTGGCGGCAACGCGGCGTTATTGATTTTCATTTTGACGCTTTGTACTTGGAATGTTTTAATAAAAAGTTGAAAGGCGCGGCAAGATGTGAATATATAAAGTCCGCTCTGATTGACCGCTTCGGAGATAATCCTCTTTACGATACGTATATTGCGGAGCGTATCGAGCGCAAGGAAAAAAATCTATACGAACGCAAGAAGCGTTTTCGTCGTAAGGCGTATATCAATCCTTGGACGCATTTCGTTACTTTTACTTGCGACGACAAGAAGTGTTCCGTTTACGACTTCGAGCGCAAACTTAAAAAATGTCTGTCAAATTTACATACGCGTCGCGGTTGGAAATATGCCGTCGTCAAAGAGCGCGGAAAAAAGACCGACCGCATACATTTTCACGGCTTGTTTTTTATTCCCGAAGGGCAAATGATAGGCGTAATACGCGAGACGAGGGAGTATAATCCGGAAAGCCGCCGTATGGAAACGCGGAATCGAAACAGTTTTTTTTACGATACTTTCGGACGGAACGATTTTGCTCCGATAAACGGTCGTTCCCGTTCCGCTTACCGTCCCGCTATGGAATATATATGGAAATATATGGGCAAGACCGACGAGCGGTTGTTTTATTCTTTTTCTTTGCCTACCGAGATCGAAACGGAATTAAGTTCCGACGATATCGCTATGCGGATATTTGATTTTTGCGTTAAATTTATTTTGTGGGACGATGTTTTTGAGGACGAGGACATTCCCGTATACGATACGATGACCGAACTCAATTGCTGACGGTAGTTTGATTTTCATTTTTTCCTTTAACAAAATAACAATTTTTTTAGCACTGTCGTTTGACGGTGTGATTTGTCATTTTTAAGACCCGATTTCGGTCTATTTTGGGGCGGTTTTTGCTGAGCGGTTTAGCGGCAAAACCGTCCCTTGTCCGTTTCGGGTATCGTGTAAATCGTTGTTGCCCTTGTCGGCGCGCCGCCGGCGCGCCGCTTGTTAAAATACAAGGGCGCGTGTAGTACTCTTAGCCGTTTTTTTAAAATGTTTTTTAAAAACTTTGTATTACAAAATGTATTATATATTATTGACTTTTAATTTCGCCGTATGTTATACTATTGTTACCACACAAATAAAATATACGCGCCGCCTTTTTAATTCGGCAGAAGGTGTGTCTTTTTCGTATGTAAAAAGCGGCGGCGTTTTTTATTTGTGTGGTAACAAAGCGAGAGAGCGCACTTTTTGTATTTTACGCGCTCTTTTATAAGGAGTGTAAAATTATGGCGGGAAAAGTGTGTCAAATATGCGGACATCCAAGCGGAATGTATCCTATTTGCGTTAATTGCTTTAAATTGCGGGACAGCGGCGAGGTCGTGCAATGCCCTGATTGTAAGATTTGGTATAAAGCAAAAGACGGGCATAAATGCAATCCTGAAATAAAAGTTGAAAAAACTATTATTGAAAAAACGGAGAAAAGGATATATAAGCCGGAGCAATATACCAAACAAGTAATTATCAAACGAGAAGATTTTTCTAACGACGATCCGCGCAAAAAATGGGAAGCCGCTCATCAATGCGACGACGGGCATTATGTCCGTTCATATTCCGAAGTTATTATCGATAATTGGCTTTATCATAACGGTTATGTTCACGCTTATGAAAAAAGCGTATTTCTTCCTAAAAATCCCGACGAAAATGTATTGTCAGATTTTTATTTACCTAATAATGATATATACATAGAATTTTGGGGCGTAAAAAACAATGATTATTACGCAAATAGAAAAGAATATAAAATATCTCTTTATGAGAATAACGGCTTTAATTTAATTAATTTGGAAGAGGACGATATTAAGAGGCTGAATGATAAAATGCCGCGATTAATTTTTAATTATTCAAAAAAATAAAATTATAATATAAAATGCAAAAAAGCGCGGTATGAAAATATCGCGCTTTTTTAGGAGGAAATTATGTCGAGGCATTATAATAAACCTTTTTCGCCGGAAGAAAAATTGAAAATTTTGAATTTGAGCCAACACGCACGGATTGACGATGTCGCTTTGAGGTATCATTGTACCGTTCAATCTATTTATCGTTGGCGTAGACAATATGACGGAACGATCGAATCACTTTTTAATAAATCTTCCCGTCCGCTTAGTCCTCATCCGCGCGCTCAAACCGCCGACGAGATTAAGAATATATCAAATTTGATTCGGCGTAATCCGGATATCGGATTAAACGAGTTATACGGCAAACTTCGCTCTAAACATTCATATGTTCGTGATCCGGTTACGCTTTACCGTTTTCTTTGCCGGATCGGATATTATTCCGTTAAGAAACGAAAAAAACCAAAATATGTTCCTAAACCTTATGATACTCCCGAACAAATCGGCGTTAAAATGCAGATAGACGTAAAGGTCGTTCCTTGTGAATGTTACACCGGGGAATATTCCGATATGCGGTTTTATCAGTATACGGCTATCGACGAGGCGACGCGCGAACGTTTTATATATCCGTATCGAGAACAGTATTCTGGTTCTTCGGTCGATTTTTTAAAACGCGCAATCGCTTATTTCGGTTATGTACCCGATATCGTTCAAACCGATAACGGGCAAGAATTTACATATACTTTATTTCCGAAGAAAAAAGAAAAGCATGCCTTCGATATCGCTTGTGATAAATTTAAGATTAAACATAAATTGATCCGCCCGCGGACACCGAGGCATAACGGAAAGGTCGAGCGTTCCCACCGTAACGATAACGAGCGGTTTTATGTCAAATTGAAGTTTTATTCTTATGCCGATTTGTTTAAACAAATGAAAAGTTATTTGAAACGTTCTAATAATATTCCCAGCTCCGTTCTTTCTTCGCGTGATAAATTGAGAAAATGGCTCACGCCAAAAGAAAAACGTAAAGAACTGCTGTTATTAGATTGGGGAGTAGTCGAATAACTTAACACTTCATCTTCTTTTTGTGCTTATCCTATCTGATAGGCTTTTTGTGCTATAAATTTTTTAACATTTTCTCTCCGTGAGGCACCTTTTCTAAGAAAAGTTTCCTCACGCACCTCCAAAAGTCTAAGAGCACCTCCATTCTTTATGTAAAAATTAAATTTTTTTAAAAAATTATTAAAAAGGGATTGACAATTTTACAAAAACTTAAATTACTTTATATAATAATTACACTTTAAACTACGCGGCGCGCAAGTTTTTCAACCGCATTTTACGCAATTTTAAAGTGTAATCGCTATGTAACGGCGTCCGATATTTTTTTTAAGGTTTTCGCCGCGTTTCCCTTTTTGAGTTCGCATTCCCAAATACGAATAACCGTCCAGCCCCGCGATTCAAAAAGTTTAGTAACCTTTTCGTCGCGCAGACGGTTATCCGCGCGCTTTTTATTCCAAAATTCGGCGTTATCGGACGGCGTAACGTTTCGGCAATCGTGTCCGTGCCAAAAACAACCGTCTACAAAAATCGCCGTCCGCTCCTTTAAGAAAACAAAATCGGGCTTACCCCTTACGGGATAACCGCGCCGCCACCCCGTTATTCCCGCCGCCTTAAAAAGTTTTATTAATCTCAACTCGGTGGATTTATTTTTTTTGCTTTTGACCTTGCTCATTACGTACGAGCGTTTTTCTTTGTCGAATATATCGCTCACGTCAACGCCTCCGCTATTTTTTCGGCGATCCGCTCGACGACGGGTACGCAAACCGTATTTCCCGCCTGCTTATATTTCGCCTCTCTCGTTATATCGTTAGGAAACGAAAAATCTTTCGGAAATCCTTGCAAGGCAAGGCATTCGTCCTCGGTAAGTTTCCTTACTCCGTAATCGTCGCGCAAAACGGGTATTCTATCCGGAAAAGTTCCCATATTAGCCTTCAAAGCGGAAGCGATATAGTATTTCTTTGCCGAAACGCCGCCGTCCGTGATAAGATACAAAGCCTCTCTATCGGTAACGATCCGTTCTAACTGCCCGTATAAGTAATTTTCGGACGTATAATAATACGGCTTCTCTTGCTTTGCCGTTCGCTTTAAACAATCGTTCAAACACAGCGTCCGCGGCATAGGTTCCGGAAACCTAAACCGCCCGCACGCCTCGTAACTCTCAAACGCGGCGATAAATATCCGCTCGCGCTTTTGCGGCGCGCCCCCGTATTCTTGCGCGTCGAGGACTTTATACGTAACGTAATAGCCCAACCGCGCAAGCGTGCCGTATATCGCGAGAAAAGTCTTGCCGTCGTCGTGCCGCATAAGGTTTGCGACGTTTTCAAGGAATACGGCTTGCGGACGCTTTTTATCTATTATCCGCGCAATCTCAAAAAATAAGTTTCCGCGCGGATCTTTAAATCCGAGTTGCTTTCCTCTTACCGAGAACGGCTGACAAGGAAACCCCGCCGTTAAAACGTCGAAATTTCAAAGCGCCGCAAAACATTTATCAATTTATTTATTTTAATAAAGGTATCTTAAAAAAATACAATAAAGCGTATTACAAATAAATTTCATTAAAATAACGCTTAGCCTCCGCTTTCGTAAACCCGCATTGCTCTGCCAAAACCGTGCATATATCCAACCTATTCCAAGGATTGATAATATAGATAAGATGTCTGATCGCCGATATCACGAGATCGTCGTTCGGGATATCAAAACTAACGCCGTAACTTTCAATTGCTTCTCTGCTGACGGCTATCGGTACGTTTAAAGACTCGTCCTCTTGCCGGCAGGATAAATGTTGCATTATGTTCACGGCTAAGTTTTTCTCTCTGCGTCCCATATGTTTTAACCCTCATCTTTGAAAAATGCTATCATTATGATATTCGATAAAGCGTTTTGCCGGCAAAAAACGATTAGGCAAAGCGATTTGTTGATTTTCGTACCTACGGAAAAACGATGCCGTCTGCTCGCTGAGATTATCATATAATTTAGCGGATAAAACAACCTTATAATCCAGACTTATCGTTATTAAACCTTTGTCAAACGCTAAATCGTGAAGACCGTTTAGCAATAATCCGTTCTGCGGATTGGCTTTCTCGTCAATATCGTTTGACTCCGACCACGGCTTTATATGCGACGCAATTAAAAGTTCTGGCATATCTATGCCCGTTATACAGCATTTTTTGCCGTAGGCGGCAATTACCGCATTTCTAAAAAACGATTGCCTCACACGCGTTTTTTGAAGTCTTTCCTTACTATACTCCGCAGGTATGTTTAAAGACCGTAAATCGTTGTCCGCTTCAATATTAGGTAGCCCAAACCTGCCGCGAATTTCTTGCGCGAGTACAACTAATTCGTCCCAATTATATATAAAATCTTGCACGACCTCGGCATCCATCTTGCTTCCGTGACTAAGACCTATTCTGCCGTTCATCGTATAAAACGGATCATAACTCTTAAAGTTTTGCAATTTCAGTTTAATTGAATTTTCGGTTCTGCCCAAAATTGCGGATAACTCGCGAATGGCTGGATTGCCAACGAATACTTCCTTGCTTGGCAGGCGGCAATACAAGTCAAAGGCTAAAATTATCTCATCGCGCGTCCAATTTTTACGCATATAAATCCCCTCCGCGCCCGCCGTCGTGAACGGTCAATCCTTTCACGTTTTCGCAAAAAATGACTTTCGGTTTGTGTTTTCGGCAAATCCGAGCCGCATCGAAAAACAGCGTCCCTCTGCTCATACCGTTATAGTCGTCCAAAAAGCCTTTGCGTTGCCCCGCGAGACTGAACGCTTGGCACGGAAAACCCGCGAGACAAATATCGAAGACGGGGACGTCGTCCTCGTTTATCTTGGTTATATCGCCCGCAATCGCTCCGCCGCCGAAATTCGCCTTATATGTCTTTTGAGCGTATTCGTCCCATTCGGAAACGAAAACCGTTTCTATTTTATCGCCGAACGCCCGATCGAAGCCTAAGCGAATGCCTCCTATGCCGGCAAATAAATCTATCGATTTTAATTTTTTCACGCTTAGACCTCCCGAAAACCTTAATTCCGTAAAATAACGGCGCGCGGCTTATGCCGCTCCGCGAATCGCTTTTACTTATCCGTACCCGCCCGACCGCTTTTATCCTTATTCTCAATTATAAACGATCTACCGAACGTTGTCAAGTTGTTTTTATTCGATAAACATATAAACGGTTTCCTTTTAAATCGCAGATTAACTTGACGCTTATTTATTATATCAAACGCGAAAAGACAAAAACCGCTCTGTTTTTCTACGGAACGGTTTTTAGGTCTTGTTTTTTTATTTGTCCGGGATAAAAATTCTTACTTCAATTCCGCGGTTGCGCCCGCTTCTTTGAATTTCGCGACGAGTTCTTCCGCCGCCGCTTTTGCCATAGCCTCTTTGATCGTCTTGGGCGCGCCGTCGACGAGCGCTTTCGCGTCCACGAGACCCAGACCCGTCGCGTCTCTTACGACCTTGATGACGGGAACCTTATTCGGTCCGACTTCTTTCAAAACGACGTCGAATTCCGTCTTTTCCTCCGCCGCGGGAGCCGCCGCCGCTCCGGGAGCCGCCGCAACCGCAACCGCCGCGGGAGCCGCCGCGCTGACGCCGAATTCTTCTTCGATCGCCTTAACGAGTTTGCTGAGGTCGATGACCGTCATATTTTTTATCTCTTCCAACAATTTTGCAATATCTGCCATTTTAAAATTCCTCCGAATTAAATTTTTTTTATTTTTTAGTTTTTATTTTTTATTTTGATTTTTCGGTGTTTTTTCGCTTTACGCGTTTTTAAATATTTCTTTTAAAATTCCGCTTCGCGATTTTTTAGTTTTAATTTTGATTTTGATTTTTCGGCGTTTTTTTCGCTTTACGCGTTTTAATATTTCTTTTAAAATTCCGCGCCGCGGTTTCCGCTCCGTTTTTTTAAAATTTTATATTAATTTTTGCCGTCCGCAACCGCCTGCAACGCCCTTGCAAGCCCCGCGATCGTCGCGTTTAAGCCGACTGCGAGACCTCTGACCGGTCCTTGCATAACGCCGAGCAACATTGCGAGCAGCGTTTCTTTCGACGGCATAGACGCGAGCGCTTTTACGCCTTCCTCGTCCAAGAACGCGCCGTCCAAACTTCCGCATTTGATTTTGATTTTCGGAATGTCTTTCGAGCCGTCGATGACGGACGAAGCCGCCCCCGTCGGGTCTTTACTGAACGCGACCGCCGTAGTTCCTTCCAAAAATTTATCAAAATCCGTAATACCCTTTTCGTTCAGCGCGATTTTGAGTATGCGGTTTTTGTAAACCTTATAATGGACACCCTTTTCACGGAAATTTTTTCTGAAAGCCGTCGCCTGCGCCGCGTTGATCCCGACGTAGTCGATGAGGACGAACGACGCGGATTCTTCGAGTTTTTGACGGATTTCGTCTAATTGTTCGGTCTTAGTAGCCTTTGATACTGCCATGAATAACCCTCCTTTTTCAAAATTTTCACCTTGTACGCATTACGTTTTTTGCGGCGTTCTTTGCTTACGCGGATCCGGCGTCTCACGCCTTTGTACGCCGATTTAAGAATTAAGCCTCAAAAAAATATAACGCCTTATCCCAAAAACAAGACAAGGCGTTAAAAATAAGAAATCATAATCGTTACGCCGGACGTTTTTTTTAAAGGACAAAAGGCGGATTCGCCTCAACCCCTCTATCCCCCCCTAACGCGGACGCAAAAAGGAGAAAAACTCGACGGTATAAATCAAAAACTTCAAATTTCGCCTGAGCAAGCGGATTATACGCTTTACGCTTCCGCGCGGTACTTAGATACTAAAATGCCGTTTCGCTTTCAAAATTTCCGAATTTACGCTTCTGGGATTAAAAAAACGATAATGATAGTATTAAAATACGTTCCCGCGGAAACACTTGCCGTCTTTGGAAAAATTTTAACTATGTTATTTTACGACATTTTTTTATAAATGTCAAACAAAAAACCGCGCTTTCGCTTAATTTTTTATTTTTTTTAGCCGAAACCGCCGTATAGCGGCCGTTGCGGATAAATTTAAGAGAACTACATTCTATAAGCGACTTTAATCCCGGGTCCCATAGTGCTGGCGACGGCGACGCTTCTGAGGTATGTTCCTTTCGCCGCGGACGGTTTCGCTTTGATCAGCGCGTCCATAAGCGTTTGGAGATTTTCGAGGAGTTTTTCCTTGCCGAAAGACGCCTTTCCGATCGACACGTGGACGATCGCGGTTTTATCGACTCTGTATTCGACCTTACCCGCTTTGACGTCCGCGACGGCCTTTCCGATATCCATCGTAACCGTTCCGGACTTCGGGTTGGGCATCAAGCCCTTAGGTCCCAAAACCTTTCCGAGTCTGCCTACCAAGCCCATCATATCGGGCGTGGTTATACAAACGTCGAAACCGAACCAATTTTCCGTCTGAATCTTTTGGAGCATATCCTCCGCTCCCACAAACTCCGCTCCGGCGGCGGCGGCTTCGTCGGCTTTCGCGCCTTTCGCGATAACCAAAACTCTGACCTTTTTTCCCGTTCCGTTCGGAAGGATTACGACGCCTCTGACCTGTTGGTCGGCGTGGCGCGGGTCTACGCCCAACTTTACGTGCAATTCGATACTCTCGTCAAACTTTGCTTTCGCCGTCTTTAACGCCAATTCCAACGCCTCCGCGGCGTCGTACTGCTTCGCGCTTTCGATAAGCTTCAGAGAATCTACATATTTTTTTCCTTTCATAATAATACACCTCCAAAGATTATTCTTCGACGACGACGCCCATACTGCGCGCCGTGCCTTTGATCATGCTGACCGCCGCGTCGAGACTCGCCGCGTTTAGGTCGGGCATTTTCTGCGCCGCGATTTCTTTGACGGCGTTGAGTGAAATTTTCGCGACTTTGTCCTTGTTCGGTCTTGCCGAACCCGTTTCGATGCCGACGGCTTTCTTGATCAGAACCGCCGCGGGGGGGGTCTTGAAGACGAGCGAGAACGAACGGTCGGAATAAATCGTGATGACGACGGGAATAATCAATCCGGCTTTGTCCGCCGTTTTTTCGTTAAATTCCTTCGTGAACATCGGAATGTTGATTCCGTGAGGTCCGAGCGTCGAACCGACGGGGGGACCGGGGGTTGCTTTGCCCGCGGGCAACTGCAATTTTACTACCGCCGAGATTTTCTTAGCCATAGAATTTCCTCCGCGCCGCGGACGTTTTTTTACGGTTTTTTTCCGCTTTTCAGGCATAAAAGCCTTAAAAACAAAGAACAAACCCCGAAAAATTACGCTTCGCGGCGTTTTGTGGTCGTAATGCGCGCATATAATTTTTAGATTTACGCGCTCCCACATATATATTTTGAATCAGAAACCGAAAGATAAATTCGGTTTTTAATTAAAATATCGTAATTATATAATTTTTTTATATACCGAAATTCAAAAAATTCCGTTTTTAAAAACCTTTCCGGACTTTCGGAATTCCGTTTTAGCGGCGTGGAATTAAAAAACCTCAATAATTGCGAATTCCGCTCATATATCCATATATTAAATTTAAAAATTCCGAAAAATTACGTTTTTTAATTCCGTCTTTATGACGTTTATCACAGTTTTTCGATCTGCGTAAAGTCCAAATCCACGGAGGTTTCTCTCCCGAACATCGAGATCGTAACCCTCACTTTCTTTTTGTCGTGGCTGATCGAATTTATCACGCCGATAAACTTTTCCAACGCCCCCGAAACGACGACGACGTTGTCGCCTACCGCGAATTTTGCGGTTTCCTCGGCGGTCGCGACCTTTTCTAAGCCCATTCTTTTGACTTCCTCGGGGGTAAGCGCGATCGCCCTTCCCGCCGCGCCCACGAAACTCGTTACGCCTCTCGTGCTGGTTACCATATACCAAATCTGCTTGGTGTGAATGAGTTTGATAAAGACATATCCCGGGAATTTCTTTCTTTCGACGATTTTTTTCTTTCCGTTCGCCTTTTCGATTATGTCGTCCTCGACGGGGATCGCGATATCGGTTATCATATCCTGAATGTTGTTGTTTTCAACCATTTTTTTCAGGTTCTGCTCGACCATATTTTCATAGCCCGAATACGTGTGAATGACATACCATTTCGGGGTCTGCCCCTCCGCCTCGGAAAAGAGAGAATGTGCGGAATTTTCCGCGCCCTCTCCGTCGGGATTTTCGGCGGTTTCGCCCGTTTCGTCGGAATTTTCCGTATTTATATCCGCGTCCGTTTCGCCCGTTGATTCGGCTTTTATTTCCGCGTCCGTTTCGCCCGTTTCGTCGTAATTTTCCGTATTTATATCCGCGTCCGTTTCGTCCGTTGATTCGGCTTTTATTTCCGCGTCCGTTTCGACGGAATTTTCCGTATTTATATCCGCGTCCGCTTCGTCCGTTGATTCGGCTTTTATTTCCGCGTCCGCCGCTTCGGAATTTTCCGCATCCGCGCTTGCTCCGTCCGAAAGTCCGCCGTCCTTCAACGCGTCCGAAACCTCTTTCGTTCCGTCCGCGGCTTCCGCGTCGTTTTCAAGCCCGTTTATTTCGGAAATATATCCCAATTCTTCGCTCATTATCCGCTCCTTCAATCAAAAATCCAAAAGCCTTTTTATTGTACGCTTGTCATAAAATCGGCTCCGTCCGCTCTCTTTCAACGAAATTCAAAAAAAGTGATTCCAACGCAAGTTAAAAAAACTATCCCTTCGCTCTCTTTCCGCAATTTTAAAAAAAGCGGTTAAAAAAACAAAACCTATACTAATTCTTAAAAACTGTCCTTTCGTTCTCTTTCCGCAATTTTAAAAAAAAGCGGTTAAAAAAACAAAACCTATACTAATTCTTAAAAACTGTCCTTTCGCTCTCTTTCCGCAATTTTTAAAAAAAGCGGTTAAAAAAACAAAACCTACGCCTTATACGCTCTTTTCCGCCGCGCTCGCAAGCAATTTCAAAAGGTTTGAAAGCCCCAAGTCCATAACGAAAAGCACGACCAAAAAGCACGCCACGACCGCCAAAACCACAAGCGTCTGCTTGACCGCCTCTTTCGGCTCGGGCCACGTAACTTTTTTCAGTTCGGAAACCGTCTCTTTAAACTTTCTCGCGATCCACTTTCCGATATTGACGAACCATCTCTTGACGCGCGCGAAGCCCGTAACGGGTTTTTCGCCGTCCTTACGCGGCTGTTTTTTGACGCTTTGCTGTCCGCGTTTTGCCTGCGCCAAAGCCTTTTGGCGTCTTTCGATGATTTCGTTCCGCCTTTTCGCCGCGGGAGAAAGAGCGGTCTGAGCGGAGGAAACGTTCGCCTGCTTGACCCCGCCCGCCTGCTTGACTCCGACTGCCTGTTTCACGCCGTCGGACTGCTTCGCGCCGTCGGACTGTTTCGCGGCGGCCTTGTTTTTTTTCAGTTTGGCAAGGTCGCTCTTTTTGACCGTAACGACTCCGTCGGCGGCTTGAATTTTTTTCGGCTCTTGTGCCATATATCCACCTCGATTATTTTCGTTTTAAAACAAACGTAATTTCCTTAGAATTAAACCCGCGATTACCCTTTTTTGTATACCAAAATCCGGAATTTAAAACTCTTTTTCCTTTAAAGATCCGGCAATCCGATTAAGACTTATAACTTCTTTCCTATTTATTTTCGGAATTCAAAAAGCCTTAAAAAAAGTCTTTTCCTAACGTCAAAGATAAGTTCCGCAAAACTTTCCTCTATCGTTTCGGAATCCGATAAGGCTTATAACTTCTTTCCTATTATTTTAGGAATCCGATAAGCCTTTAACTTCTTTCAACTTTAAATTCTGAAATTCAAAATCCAAAACAAGCCCTAAAAAACCATATCCCCGCCGTTTCGGAAAACCGCAAGTTTCCGCGTGAAATTATTTCGTCTCTTTGTGAACGGTGTGTTTTTTGCAAAATCTGCAATACTTTTTCAATTCGAGCCTGTCGGGCGTATTCTTTTTGTTCTTCATATCGTCGTAGTTTCTCTGTTTACACTCCGTGCAAGCCAAGGTAATTTTTGTACGCATTACGGCAAACACCTCCAAAAAAATTACACCTAAACGCAGGTGCCTATACAATATACCACCAATCGCAAAACAAGTCAATCATTTTTTGCGTATTAAAAAAAATATTTATGCCTTTTTTGCTTTTTTAAGCATTTTTCACGCGCCGAAAAGTTTTTAGATCTTTTTAAAGCGTTTTTTTCATTTATATAAAAAAATATTCCCAAACTATCTCGTTCGTTTTTTATCCCTCAAAAATATTTAAATCTTTCTCAATTCTTTTTCATTAGACAAAAGTATTTATGTCTTTCTCAATCGTTTTAATTCATTATCCGCAATCCGCATATTCCCCTCCGCGAGATGAGGATAAGGAAGCGTAGGTTTGATATATGAACTAATTTACGTCAATGACGACGGGTTAAAGCAAGCGGCGCAATCGGCAATTAAATAAAATGCCTTTACGCCCTCTTTTCATTCCGCCTAAACCGCCTTTCCCGCATTCATAATTTTCACAACGAACAAGACCGATCCGCCTAAAAAAACCGCGATATAACCGATATAAAGAAAGGGCGGAACCGCGTTTTCAAAGCAAGTAAAAACCGCGCCCGACAGCAACATCAACGTAATCATCAGTTTCGCGAATGCGACGCCGACTCCGATCACGCGCAAAACGCTTTTTCCGTTATTTTCGTCCGTCTTGACGGGAATATTGAAAATCTGCGGAAAACATTCGACGACGCTCACCGCGGCATAAACGACGACCGCCGCAAACAACACGACCAACAACCAAACCTTATCGGTCCAAGCGTCCGGTCTCCCGAGCATATCGAAATGCGATGCGGCAAATTCGGGAAGCCCCTCGTATTTCGCAAAAATGACCGTCGCACACGAAACGATTAAAAGAAGCGTAATAATTTCCAACGCGGCCATAAACGGCGACAAAGGAATTTTCATCCCGTTTAAAGCGTTCTCTTTTTCTTGATCCATATTCCGTGACCTCCGTTTTAATACGGCGGTTAAACTTTTATAGCGATTTTACTATAAAATTCAGCCGCTATTATATTATATCATAAGTATAACGCAAAAACAAGACCTTTAAAAAAATTTTACGCTACCGATTTTCGGCATTCCGCGTAACGCCGCCCTAAATCCTGTTCACTCCCGTCCTTACCGCCGCTTCCATAACCTTTTTCGCGACCGCTCCCGCCACGCGTTTATCGAAAGGCGCGGGAATTATATATTCGGGATTCAATTCCGCGTCCGTGATAAGTTCCGCGAGCGCGTTTGCGGCGGCGATTTTCATTTCGTCGTTTATGTCCGAAGCGCGTACGTCCAGCGCGCCGCGAAAAATCCCCGGGAATGCCAAAACGTTGTTTATCTGATTCGGAAAATCCGATCTGCCCGTCCCCACGACAAACGCCCCCGCCGCTTTCGCCTCGTCGGGCAGAATCTCGGGCATAGGATTCGCCATCGCGAATATGATCGGATTTTTATTCATCGACCTCACGTTTTCCGCGGAAAACAATTTCGGCGCGGAAAGCCCGAAAAACACGTCCGCGCCCCTCGCCGCGTCGGCAAGCGTACCTTTTTTTCCGTTTTTATTCGTGATTTCCGCCATCTCCTCCTTGATCGCGTTCAGACCGCCGCGCCCCTTATAGACCGCGCCCGCCCTGTCGCAAATCACGATATCGCCGACCCCCGCCGCCAAAAGCAGTTTTGTGACCGCGATCGCAGACGCGCCCGCTCCGCTGACGACGACGTTCAATTCGGAAAGTTTTTTACCGCGTAACTTCGCGGCGTTTTTGAGCGCGGCGAGAGAAACGACGGCGGTTCCGTGCTGGTCGTCGTGAAATACGGGTATATCTAAGGCGGCTTTTAGTTGTTTTTCAATCTCGAAACAGCGCGGCGACGAGATGTCCTCCAAATTGATTCCGCCGAAACTGCCCGCGATCATTTTGCAGGTGTTTACGATTTCATTTACGTCCTTGCTCCTTATGCAGACGGGAAAGGCGTCCACGCCCGCGAACTCCTTGAACAGCACGCACTTCCCCTCCATAACGGGCATTCCCGCTTCGGGTCCGATGTCGCCCAGCCCCAAAACCGCCGTTCCGTCCGTTATGACGGCAACGAGATTGCCGCGGCGCGTGTAGGTATACGAAAGGTTTACGTCCTTTTCGATCGCCAGACACGGCTCGGCGACGCCGGGCGTATAGGCGACGCTGAGGTCGTCTTTCGTCTTGACGGGAACCCTTGAAACGACCTCGATTTTGCCCGCCCATTCTTTGTGTTTAATCATCGCTTGCTCTTGATAATCCATTTTTTTTCTCCGCCGAAAGTTTTGTGTTTTTTTGTTTTTTATTTTTTTATTTTTGAATTTAAACGCTTGCGCTTATAATTTGCATTTTTGAATTTTTAGAATTTAAACGTTTGCGTTTACAAACCGCTTTTTTTATTTTGTTTGAATTTCATACCGCCGTTTATTTTTCGTTTTTCCGCTTTTATGATTTTTGAATTTTTAGGCGTTTTTACGCGGTATAGTACCGCGTCTTTCGTTATATTTTTATCCGGAATGCAAATACGTTTTTTTTGTTTTTATAACGTTTTTACGCGGTATGAACTTACGTTTTTTTATAAATTTTACCGTCCGTAAATTTTACCGTTCCGTATTTTAACTTTTTCAGCCGTCGGTTTTCTTTATGATTTTCGCGGGAACGCCGCCTATGACGACGTTGTCCGGAAAACTTTTCGTAACGACCGCGCCCGACGCTATGACGACGTTGTTTCCGATCGTTACGCCGGGATTTATTATACAGCCCGCGCCCAGCCAGCAATTATCCCCGATTTTAACCGGCTTCGCGTATTCGCGCCCGCCGTTTCTCAAAATCGGATCGATAGGGTGCGTCGCCGTATAGATTCCGACGTTCGGCGCAAGCATACAGTTATCTCCGATCTCCACTCTCGCGACGTCCAAAATTACGCAATTAAAATTCGCGTAAAATTCCTTTCCGACGTATATATTACCGCCGTAGTCGCAATAAAAAGAGGGTTCGATTTTTATATTGCCTCCGATTCCCCCGAAAAGTTCTTTCAAGATCTCTCCGCGTCTTTCTTCCTCCGTAACCGAAGTCGAATTATACGCCTCGCAGAGCAGACGCGCGCGCTTTCTGAGTTCCGTCAACTCCGCGTCCGAAGGGTCGTACATCAAGCCGCCGACCATTTTTTCTCTTTCCGTCATTTTTTTATTCTCTTTTTTGTGAATTTTTTCGCCTGATATCCGGCGGTTTTTATAGCGTTTTCCGCGGTATAGTACCGCGCTTTTTTGCTGTATTTCCGCCTGAAATCCGATATCTTTTTTCCGTCTTTTTATAGCGTTTTCCGCGGTATATACCGCGTCTTTTTGCTATATTTCCGCTTGAAATCCGATATCTTTTTTCCGTTTGTTCATAGCGTTTTCCGCGGTATAGTACCGCGTTTTTTTGCTGTATTTTCGCCTGAAATCCGATACTTTTTTCCGTTTTTTTTATAGCGTTTTCCGCGGTATAGTACCGCGTTTTTTTGCAGCCTTTCTACTCCGCTATCGTTCCTCTGATTCTCCTGACTCCCGACGACGAACTCTGTTCTTTTTCGATCTTAAACGATCCCAATTCCCCCGTATTTTTCGCGTGCGGTCCTCCGCAAATCTCCTTGCTGAAATTCCCGACCGTATAGACCTTGACCGTTTCGCCGTATTTCGATTCAAAAACTCCCAACGCTCCCCCGCTTCTCGCCTCCTCGACCGTCATCTCTTCCATCACCACGTCGATTTTTTGAGCGATGACCTCGTTCACCAATCTTTCGGCTTCCGCGATCTCCTCCGCCGTCATCGGTCTGTCAAAACTGAAATCAAATCTAAGCCTTTCCGCCGTTATGTTGCTCCCCTTTTGGAATACCGTATCGCCCAAAACGCGTCTTAGCGCGGCTTGCAAGAGATGCGTCGCGGTGTGAAGTTTGGTCGTCTGCTCCGAATGGTCGTGCAAACCGCCCTTAAATTTCTGTTCCGCGCCCGCCTGCGATTTTTGCTGATGGACGGCGAACGCCGCGCCGAAACCTTCGCGGTCGACGGTCAACCCTCTGTCGCGCGCCAACTCCTCCGTGATTTCGACGGGAAAACCGAAAGTGTCGTGAAGACGGAAAGCCGCCGCCCCGTCGATTACGCCCGTTCCGGCGGAAACAGCCGCGACCTTTTCAAACTCTTTCAAGCCGCCCGCGAGCGTTCTGTCGAATTTTTCGGATTCCTTTGCGATCTCGGAAATTATGCGTTCTCTGTTTTTGAAAAGTTCGGAATACACGTTCTCGTATTTCTCGGCGTAGAGCGCGGCGAGTTCGGTCAAGAGCGCGGTTCCCGCCCCCAACTGCCCCGAATACCTAATGGCGCGCCTCAAAAGCCGCCTTATGACATAGCCCTGATCGACGTTGCCCGGCGTAACGTTGTTTTCGTCGCCCAAGATAAACACGGCGGTTCTGGTATGATCGGCGATGATCCGAACGGCTTTATCGACGTCGGGATTCTCTCCGTATTTCTTGCCCGAACGCGCCTCGATTAAGGCGATCGCGTCTTGAAAAAGGTCGGTTTCATAGACGGATTTCAATCCGTTAAGAATGCAAACCGTGCGTTCCAAGCCCATACCCGTGTCGACGTTCTTATTTTCAAGCGGAACGAATTTTCCGTCCGCGGTTTTATTGTATTGCATAAAGACGTTGTTCCAAATCTCGATATATTTTCCGCAATCGCACGCGGGCGAACAGGACGGCGAGCATTTTTCCTTGCCCGTATCGATAAAAATTTCGGTGTCGGGACCGCAAGGACCGGTCAATCCCGCAGGCCCCCACCAATTATTTTTTTTCGGCAAAAAATAGACTTGCGACGGTTTCAAGCCCTCTTTGACCCAATAATCCGCGCTTTCGATATCCTTTTCGCAGTCGGAATCGCCCTTAAAGACGGATACGACGAACCTCTCTTTCGGGATTTTCAAAACCTCCGTCAAAAAGGCGTAACTGAATTTGATCGATTCCTTTTTGAAATAGTCGCCGAGAGACCAATTCCCCAGCATTTCAAAAAATGTCAAATGAGTAGCGTCGCCGACCTCCTCGATATCACTCGTCCTGACGCACTTTTGAACGCTTGCCAGACGCTTTCCGAGCGGGTGTTTCTCGCCCATAAGATACGGGACGAGCGGGTGCATTCCCGCGGTGGTAAACAAAACCGTCGGGTCGTTCTCGGGGATAAGCGACGCCGAATCCAAAACCGCGTGCCCCCTCTCTTTAAAAAAATTCAAATATTGCTTCCTTAACTCAACGGACGATAACTTTTCCATAAAATAAACCCCTTTTTTAAAAAAATCCGCGTTTTACGGTATTATACGGCGTCCGCGCGGAATTTAAAACAGCATATCCGCGCGCGCAGACGCCGTTTATTGAATTATTATATCATATATCGCTGCTTTTATCAAATAAAATTAACGGTATAAAATTATACCCGTTAAACTTTCAATCCGTATACTACGCGGATTAAAAGTCTAACGGATATAACATACTAATAATATTCGGGAGTTCTAAAAATTCGTAATAAATAAAGCAACCGTTAACGCTTTTTACCGCGAAAATTTAAAACCCTCTAATATTTAACGTTTTTTCCGTAACGGCGCGCAAAAAAAGATTTACGTCCGCGCTCTCGGCAAACGGTATTAAAACGGTATTAACTCCGCCTCTTAAATTTCGCCTCCATTTTTTCCATAACCGCGCGCAAAAAAAGATTTACGCCCACGCACACGGCGAGCGAGATTAATAACGTCAAGATATCCTCGCCTACGGGCAGCGCGGTATTAAAGAACAATCCCCCGAACAGATATTTATCGGCGAACAAACCCGATATAAAGAGCGCGAACATAAGTCCGATTGCGGTCAAGCGGAATTTATTAGGCGGAAGAGTAATAATTATAAACGCGGAAAAGCCGCCGACCGCCAACGCTATCGCCGCCAGCGACGATATATAGTCCTCCGCGCCGACTCCCAAACCTCTTATATACAGCATATCTCCCGTCAAAAACGTACGCAAAAATACGATTCCGACGGATACTATCAGCGCGGCGGCGGCGGGAATCGCATTTTTCCCGATATTCCATAGAAAATTGCCCTTGACCCGCTCCTTATTCGGCTGCACCGCGAATACAAACGGCGGCAATCCCAGCACGAAAAGTTCCACAAGCATCAGCCGTTTTGTGTCGAAAGGAAAATACCCCGATTTGTTAAAAAAGCCGGCGATCGAAAACGCGAATACGTAAAACATCACGAACATCGTCTTCATAAGCAAGGCCGCCGCGACCTTTTCCATATTTCCGACCACGCTGCCGCCCTCCTCTATTATGCGCGGCATATTTTTGAAATCGTCGTCTAAAAGCACGATCCGCGAAACGTTCCGCGCCGTTTCGTTTGCCGAGGCGAGACTGACGGAACAATCCGCTTCTTTAAGCGCGCGCACGTCGTTCACGCCGTCGCCCATCATACATACGGTACGCCCCTTTTTTTGCAGAATTTTCACGAGTTTCATTTTCCGTTCGGGGTCGGCTCTCCCGAATACCGTATTATCCGCCGCCGCCTCCAACTCCGCGTCGCTTAAATCCGCGCAATTTATGTATTTCCCGGCGTTTTCGATTCCGCTTTTTTTCGCCGTTTCGCACACGGTGAGCGGATTGTCGCCCGAAACGATTTTTATATCCACGCCGTTGTTTTTAAACCATTCAAAAGTCTCCTTAACGTCGGGGCGCAATGTGTCGCGGAGCGCGAAAACTGCGATCGGAACGGCTTTTTCCTTTGAGAATTCCTCAATTTTCCCGTCGAAGCGGCAGAGCGCGAGGGTTCTTTCGCATTTCATCGCGCTTTTTTCGGCAAAGCCGTCCACGCGCGCGTCGCCGTATGAAACGAAATCGGGCGCGCCCAAGACGTAAGAGCAATTTTCGGTCTCGACGGCGGAATATTTTTTTTCGGGCGAAAACGGCGCGGTCTTGACGGCTTTTATCCGCCCCCCGTCGGCGTATTTTCTTTTGAACGCCAAGGCGGTTTGGTTTTCGTCGCGCGCGGCGTTTACGATCGCGGCGGCGATTTCACCGGGCGGATATTCCGTTTCGGTCAGCGCGTTCTCCTCCGCAATCTCCAAATTTCCGTCCGTCATCGTACCCGTTTTGTCGATTAGAAGGGTGTCCGCCGCCGCGAGCATTTCTATGCCGTATATATCCTGCACCAGCGTTTTTTTCTTTCCGAGTTTCAAAACTCCGACGGCGAGGGCGGTCGACGCAAGCAAAAAAATACCCACCGGGATCATACCGAGAACCGAACTCGCGGTATTTATCACCGTGAGGCGTATTCCGTTTCCGCCCGTTACGCTGTTTGAGATAAAGGACATAACGGCTAACGGAATCAAAAAGCATGAGATGATTTTTATTATGCCGTTCAATTTTGTAAAGAGTTTAGAGTGCGGCCGGTTGATTTTTTTCGCGGCGCGGGCGACGCTTTCGATATAGCAATCCGCCCCGACCTTATCCGCGCGAACCGTCGTCTCCCCCGCAACGACGCCGCACGCCGCCAAAACGGTATCGCCCGCTCTTTTTTTGACGGGAATACTTTCGCCCGTTATGATTTGTTCGTCGATTTCCGCTTCTCCGCTCAAAATTACGGAATCGACGGGGACGCGCATCCCCGCTTTCAAGACGTACACGTCGTCCAAAACTAAATCGCGCGTTTGAATTTTTGAGATTTTTCCTCCGCGCACCGCGCCGCATTCTCCGCCGACCGTGAGCGAAAGTTTTTTGACCGCGATTTTCGCGCGTATTTCTTGCGAAACGCCTATGCCGACGCTGACAAAAATGATAAGCGAACTGACGGCGTAGTCCGCCGCGCCGACCGCGACCAATAAAAGCGCGAGAGCGATGGTTAAGCCGTTGCAAAAATTGAAAATATTGTCAAAAAGAATTCTGCCGACGGACTTAGAACCGACGGAAGGTACGCCGTTCACAAACCCGTTTGAAACGCGTTCGAGAACCTGCGCCTCCGTAAGTCCTTCGTCCGGAAGCGGATCGTAGCGTTCGGCTTTGATTTTTCGCGTTTTTGCGCGCCGGAATTTTTCCATAGTATCTCTCCTTTAAACAAAAAATATCAAACGAAAAAGACGGTTAAAATTTTTAACCGTCTTTCATTTATGCGTTATGTATTACGTATACCGATTCTTGATTTTAAAAACGCGGTTCTTTTATGCCGATCACCGCCTATAAAATTATATAACGCCCTCCGCGTTTTAGTCAAGCCGAATTCCGTTTCGTTTGAGTAAAGAAGTGTAAAGTTGAAATTAATTAAAAAACTCTTTCATAAAAATGCGGGAAACACAACCGCCCCGCCCGGTTTTCTTTCAACAAAGAGATAATACATCCCTCCAATCGACCGGAAAACCCATTGATTCCAATTTTACATTCGGATACATATTTTTCAAGGCTTCAATTCCGCAAACAAACGATTCCCATTGTTCGTCGTTCGGCAAAAGATATTTCATAGTTAAAAGCGTCGCAAAAACTCCTGAATTATTAATTCCGCGGTCGGAATATTGCTTATAAATATGCGGCATTTTTGTCAACTTCACATTATACAGCCTGCCGTAATGAGCGCACACGTTTCTCACGTACGACATACTTTCAATCCAACTTTCCAAATACGAATATTTTACGCCGTATAACGACGCGACGCTTTTTTTATCAATCGGCGTCATATTCTTATAAAATTTTGACAGTGTCCCGAAAGTAAACAATTCGATACAAGCGTATAACGGCAGTTTTCCGCCCTCGTAGTGTGTTTGGAAATTATTTACAAACGGCGTTTTTTTATTTCTTTTTATTTCATTTTCAATTTCAGAAAGAAACTTTGCGTGGAAAGACAAATCGTTGAAATTGTTTGCGTCTTCATAACCCAAAACTCCGTATTTTTCACAAAAATAATTTGACACGCGGCATCGCAATGCGACTTCGATTCTTTCGATTTGCACAAACAGTTTTTGTCTAAAACTACAGTTGAACAAATAAAGGTTTACGATGTCGTCAAAACAAACTCCGTCTTCATATCTTCCGTTTTTACTTACTTTTAGTTCTAAACTGTATGCTTTTATTAGCCGAAAATACGATACGTTTTCTAAAAACGCTTCCGCATACTTTTCATCGTGAATAGTCAAACCCTTTTCGCGTAGATTTGCGATTTGTTTTTTTACGTTTATCGGCGGCTGCTGCGCTTTTAGTTCCGGCATATGTCAAATCCTTATAAAAAAAAATGCCCCGACGTGGTACGCATCGTTGAGAGGCGTGTCGGAGTCTGTTGATACTATTATATGCAACAAAAATGAATTTGTCAAGCCTTTTATGAAAAATTTTTATTTTTCTTGCAAAAAACTCTCGAAAAAACATAATTTTTCATATCGATATCTAATTTTATTCAACAAAACCATAAAAAATAAGCATATATACGTCTGATTTTATTCAAGAAAAACGCAATTTCAAGCGCGTCTATATCCGTTTTCCGTTCAAAAAAACGACCGAAAGCGCGTACGCCTCTTTACGTCCGCGCTCACGGAAAACGGAATTAACGCCGATTCTTAAAATTCGTCTCTATTTTTTCCGTAACGGTACGAAAAAAAAATTTACGGCCGCGCAAACGCCGTTTAATTTTTATTCAACGAAACGGTAAACTCCGTTCCTTTTCCCTCTTCGCTTTTAAAGGAAATATTTCCGTTGAATTTATCGATTATTTTTTTCGTAATGGGCAGTCCGAGACCGCTGCTTCCTTCCGCGCGCGATCTGTCGCCGATAAAAAAATGTTCGAAGACCTTGCTTTGGTTTTCCTTTTTGATTCCGATTCCGTTGTCCTTGACGATAAACGTAACGTTTTTCCCGTCCAAAAGTTTGATCTCTATGCGCCCGTTTTCGTCGGTATATTTTATCGCGTTCGAGATGAGGTTCAGCCAGACGAGATAGAGCAGTTCCTCGTTGCCCCTGTATACGATCGGATCCAAATCGACGACCATTTCGATATTTTTTCTTTCCCATTCGTTTTGCATAAGGAGTATGACGCGCTTTATCTGTTCGTCGAGGCGCACGTTGTCCGTCTGCTTGACGATATTCGAACTTTCGAGCGACGAAAGTTGCAGCAAATCCTTAGAGAGTTTATGAAGTCTTTCGGCTTCGTTCAGGATTATTTCCGAATATTCCTTTCTTTCCGCGTCGCTGAGTCCGTCTTTTTTTAAGAGTTGGGCGTATCCCTTCAAGGACGTTATGGGGGTTTTGAATTCGTGGGAGACGTTGTTCACGAATTCCTTGTTCAAATATTCGTTCGACCGCAAGGCTTTCAACATAAGGTTAAAATTTTCGGTCAATTCGCTCAATTCGTCGTCGGCGTAGTCGTTTATATCGAAGTCGAACGTACCCTTCGCGATGATTTTCGCCGCCGCGGTCAATTTTTTTATGCGTCTGATGACAAGGAATTCCGTCGTGAACGCAAAAAATATTAAGATCAAGAGGGCGATAATGACGATAAAATAAAACATATTGTCGCGGCTTATGGTTATGCTGTCGCTGTTGTTCATACGGATAAGGAGAAAAAAGCCCGCGAAAAGCGACACCACAAACAATATGACGAATAAAGAAAATATAAGTTTTACAGTGAGTTTTTTCATTTCGTTTAAGCCGTTTTCCGGAATTCAAAACGCCGAAAAAAACTTTTTCCTTTTAGTATTCGTTTCTTACCGCGCTTTTCACCGCGTTTTTTTTATAATTCAAAACGCCGAAAAGCCTTTTTTCTTTTATTTTTGCACTTTACCGCGTTTTTCACCGCGGCTCTTTTTGAATTCAAAACGCCGAAAGCACTTTTTTTCTTTTAGTATCCGTTTCTTACCGCGCTTTTCACCGCGTTTTTTTTATAATTCAAAACGCCGAAAAGCCTTTTTTCTTTTATTTTTGCACTTTACCGCGCCGTTTAACGGTATAACGGGTATTCTATCGTTAATTTTTACGTCTGATCGCGCCCTTATACCCCAATCCTCTGATCGTAACGATTTCAAAGTCGTCGATATCCGCCAATTTTTCGCGTATTCTCTTGATATGCACGTCCACCGTTCTGTCGTCGCTCTCGCTGTCATACCCCCAAATCTCGTCCATAAGCTGCATTCTCGTAAAGATTCTGTCGGGCGTCGAAACCAATTTAAACATCAGTTGAAATTCTTTTTTCGGCATTTCGATGACCTTATCTCCCGACGTTACGGTGAGATTTTCGTAGTTTATGACGACGTTATTGACCTTTATGATCTTGTCCAGCGCGTTTTTACTCCGCCGCATAAGGGCGCGCACCCTCAAAACCATCTCGTCCATATCGATAGGCTTGACCATATAGTCGTCCGCGCCGCTTTTGAAGCCCTCTTTTTTGTCCTCCAACGCGCCTTTCGCGGTCAGCATAAGAATGGGGATGTCCTTATTATTCTTTCTGATTTTCGCGCAAAGTTCGGTTCCGCTCATATACGGCATCATAATATCCGTAACCACCATATCGAAAAATTCGCCGAGAAATTTTTCCATCGCCTCTTCGCCGTCCGCCGCCTCGACGACGGAGTAATTTTCGTTTTTCAAATAGCCCGCGATCAGTTTGCGGATGTTTTTATCGTCCTCGACGACTAATATTTTGAACATACCTTTCCCTCCTTAGTCTTGTTTGTGCCGTATTTCACTTTTTTTATGACTTTTTTATTTGATATTTTTTTACCGCGTTCCGCTTTTTCGACGGTTTTTATTTGATATTTTCACGCCGCATTTTACTTGTTTTCCGCTATTCCCCTCCGCGGGGGGGGGATCAAAGGGGCGGGGCGAAACGTACGGTTTGATATTTACCCTTTACGTCAATTAAGGATAAGAAACAAAGGCGACGCGTTTTAACGATATATTAACGTTAAAATTAAGATATTAACGCTAAAAGTTTGAAAACGGATTAGTATAACGACCGCTTTGCTCAATCCCCTCCGATCATTTCGATTTTCGATTTCGGAGGGATCGCCTTGCTGTCGCCGTGTTTGACAAAGAACATCAAGACGATCGCTGCGACGACGCAAGCCGCGGCATACAAAAACAAATATTTATCCGCCGCCGCATCCATAACCAGCCCCGCGATAAAGGGTGTTACCGCCTGCGCGCTCATCGTCGCCGTATAATAAAAGCCCGTATAGCGTCCTACCTTATCTTTTGTCGAAAGTTCGACGACCATAGGAAAGGTATTGACGTTCGCTATGATCAGCCCGAAACCCGCGAGGAGATAAAAAACCGTGAACAGTACGGCGACCGCGCCCCCCGCGTTGGCGGCGAAGAAATAGATCATCATAAATGAGACGACCGCGAGTATAAAGCCGCATATAATAGACTTTCTGCGTCCGATTTTGACGGCGAGCATTCCGACGGGGATAAAGGCGACGGCGGAAATTCCCATCGAAAGCCCCGAAACCAAACCGCCTATCCCCGCGCCCAGCCCGAGTGTTTTCGTCAAGAATATCGAGAGGTTTGACTGCACGGCGTTATAGCCCAAAAACCACATAAAAATCGAAGCGAGAATCAACAAAAAGGATATAAATTTCGCTTTTTTAAGCCTTTTTGAGGGCGCGTCCGTTTTATTTTCCGCATTATTTAACGCGGTATTTTCTTTTTTGTTTTCGGAATTCTTTAATTCCGCGCTTGCCGCTTTGCTTTCGGAATTCTTAAATCCGACGTTTTCTTTTTTATTTTCGGGATTCCCTAACGCGGCATTTTCCGCTTCGTCGTTTTCGCCGCCGTCGTTGATTCCGTATTCGGCGCAGAGAGCCTCGCATTCCGCGACGAGTTTATTTTCCTTGACAAACCTCAAATACGCGGCAAGCAGCAGCAGCATCGAGAGCGCGACCAGTCCGAAAACAAGCGTATACGCCGTCGGGTTGACGGACAAAACGATCGTATATATCAAGAAAGCGACCGCCCCTCCCGCGCCGCCTACCAAACTGATCATAGCGTTCGCCTGGCTTCTGAGGGGTTTGGGCGTTACGTCGGGCATAAGCGCGACTGCGGGACTTCTGAACACCGCCATAGCCACGAGAACAAAGAACAATATCACCATATATACGACGAGCGTACCCACGTTTTGTTTGGTGATCGTCTCGTACACCTCGTCGCTCGCGTAGTTGTTGATACCCGTCTTGACATATTTTATGTAATCGTCCGAAAAGGTAAATTTTGTCTTGCCGTCGTCGGCGGTTTTCGCGCCCGCCGCGCCGTTTTGAGCGATTTCCATATACTTTTCAAAATCGATTCCGTTTGCTTTGAGGAATTGATAGTCGCAGTAGTCGGCGTTTCCGCTTACGCCGTCCGTCCCCTTTCCCTTTTCATACAGCATAGAGTACACCGCGTCCGCGCCCGTATAGACCTTCCCGTCCGCGCCTTTGTATTCCGTAACGCCGTTTCCGTTCAGCGCGAGAACGCCGTCGCGGCTTTGGTATGCGTAGCCGGCGAGATAACTTCCGTCCGCGGCGAAAGTCGCCGTGATCTCATAGCGGAGATTCATCGCGTCGTTTAACTGCCGCCCGGCGGACACGGGAACAAAAATCATCAGCGCGGCGGAAACGAGCGTCCCGGCGACGATAAAGGGGGTGCGTTTCCCGTATTTTGAAACAAGTTTGTCGGAAATTCTGCCGAAAAGCGGAAGCATAAACAGCGAAAGCAGGTTGTCCAAGCCCATAATCAGTCCGCGCATACTGTTGGAAAGCCCGAAAGCGTTTTCTAACAGGAGCGGCACAACATAGTCGTAGGACGTCCAAAACACCATAATAATCGCGAAAGCCGTGCCGACCTTGATCGTTTTTTTGTAGTCAAGCTTCATAAATCAAATCTCCAAATATTATTCGTCGGTTTTTTTATGTTTTTTTGTGATTTGCTTGTTTTTTTTATTTTTTTACGCTTGTTTTTATGTCTTTTCCGCCGTTTTTTTACACGTTTTTCGCTTGTTTTTTATGCCTTTTCCGCCGTTTTTTTATACGTTTTCCGCCGTTTTTTTATACGTTTTTCGCTTGTTTTTTATACGTTTTTCGCTTGTTTTTTATACGTTTTTCGCTTGTTTTTTATACGTTTTTCGCTTGTTTTTTATACGTTTTTCGCTTGTTTTTTATATATTTCTATGCTTATTTCGCGATTTTTCAGGTTGCGTCTTTATGTATTTTTCATATAGAATTCTTTACATAATGTTTTCATATAAGTTTTTTATATCATTTCAAGTCGTATCCGGGCGTAATTCCCCTCCGTGGGAGGGGTCAGGGGTGGGGCGATCGATTATTTTAAAAAAAATTAATCACCGCGCGCTTTTCACGCCCCGATTATAAAATTCCATTTCGCTTTAAGCGATTCCGGCATACGTCTTTTTAAAGCGCGCGCAAGCGCGGCAAGCGTCGGTTTTCTCAAATGAAAAAAATAAAATTCATATTTCGAACCGTTTTGGTGTAAGCCGAATTCAAATTCAAACCGTCCCGCGTATTTCGGACAGATCTTAGAGAGGGCGGCATCTACGGCTTGAAGTACGCGTGAAATCGACGCGTTATCGGAGAAACCGCCCGTTATGTCGGGAGATATTTTTTTAAAAAACGACCAAAATTCATCGATTGCCGCGCCACCCGGCTTTTTACCGAAAAGACCCATCTTTTTTAAATCCTCCGTATTTTGAAATTGTGTATTTTGAAAGCGGTATGACGTTCTTTTTAGTTTTCGCCCGTTATATATTTTAAAATCGTATATTCTTAAAGCGGAATACTCTTCCTTTTTAATTCACATATGCGGGTTCTTAGTTTTCATAACGATATCCCTTTTAATTCACATATGCGGGTTCTTAGTTTTCCGCACTTTAAGAATAACATAATTCTTTGAAAAAGTAAAGTGATATATAGCGGTTAAACTTTTAAATCGAACATTAGTATGACAAAAAATATATCCGCTATATATTTAGACCGCATCGTTAACGCCGCAAAATCACGGAAAGTTTTTCAAAAAGGGCGCGGAATAAAACTTTTTTTAAAAAAAATTTTTCTTCCGCATTCTTTATTTTAAATGAAGTCCATAAAAAACAACGCAAAAAAGCCTTGCGTTTCCCGTAAAAAACGCAAGACTCTTCCTTATTTTTGCTATAACTATTGCGCGTATTCTTAAACCGCGCCAGCCGAACCTTTAAATCCGCCCTTCAAAACAAACGGGTAAGTTTTACGCCTCCGCGCTTTCTACCGCGGAAGTTTTTTTTAAAAGGCGGAAATTCAAACCGACCGGTTTTGATTTTACGCTTCCGCGTTTTTTTTCAACGCCGAGAGTTTTTTTGAAAGCGCGGAAATTTTTCTCGACGCGGTATTTCTCTTATAGATTCCGTCGAGATACGCGCTCTCGATGACTCCGACCGCTTCTCTCAAAAGCGTTTCGGCGGCGGCGGCGTCTTTCGCGTCGATTACGGCGTTATATTTTTTGACGATATTTTTAACCCTGCTTCTTTTAGCGGCGTTTCTATCGTTCTCTATTGCGGTAATTTTTACTCTTTTTATCTGCGATTTGATCTGAGGCACGTCTTTCTCCTTAAAATTCTATCGAATTTATCATAGTTTTGCTAAATTTACCCGAATATATTAACACATACTCAAAATTTTTGCAAGCGAATTGATATAAATTTACATATATTTTTGTATTAATAACCTACGCGCATAAATTAAAACCGGTCAAAAAGTCTATTTTAAATTTACGCGCGCGGATTCTAATACCGTTTTAATCTGATAATATTCCGATCAAGGCGTCGTCCTGACCTTTCGGAAATCAGCCTCTCGGAAAATTAATATTCGCTTGCGCGGCGGCAAGTCTGGCGATCGGCACTCTGAACGGCGAGCAAGAGACATAATTCAAGCCGATCTTATGGCAAAACTCCACGGACGACGGATCGCCGCCGTGTTCGCCGCAAATTCCGAGTTTGATTTTCGGATTGACCGATTTCCCGAGATCGGAAGCCATTTTGACGAGTTTACCCACGCCGTTTTGGTCGAGTCTGGCGAACGGATCGCTCTCGAAAATCTTTTTATCGTAGTAGTCCGCAAGGAATTTCCCGGCGTCGTCGCGGCTGAATCCGAAGGTCATCTGCGTCAAATCGTTCGTTCCGAAGGAGAAAAACGCCGCCTCCGCCGCGATTTCGTCCGCCAAAAGCGCGGCTCTCGGAATCTCGATCATCGTGCCTACGGAATACTCTATCGAAACGTTCTTTTCTTTCAAAACTTCCGCCGCCGTTTTGTCCACGATATCCTTTACGAATTTAAATTCCTTTACGTCGCCCACAAGCGGAATCATAATCTCGGGCTTGACCTTTATGCCCTTTTTGCCGACGGCGATCGCCGCCTCTATGACCGCGCGCGTCTGCATTTCGGCGATTTCGGGGAACGAAACGGACAAACGGCAGCCTCTGTGCCCCATCATCGGGTTGAATTCGTGAAGACTCGCGACCGTCGCCTTTAATTCGTCGAACGAAACGCCCATTTCTTTCGCGAGATCGGCGATTTCCTCGTCTTTATGCGGCAAAAATTCGTGCAGGGGGGGATCCAAATATCTTATGGTTACGGGACGGTCGCCCATAGCCTCGTATATGCCGATAAAGTCCTCTCTTTGCATCGGAAGAATTTTTGCCAAAGCCTTTTTTCTGTCCGTAACGTTTTTCGAGAGAATCATCTCTCTGACCGCGGCGATTCTGTCCTCCGCGAAAAACATATGCTCGGTTCTGCAAAGACCGATTCCCTGCGCGCCGAATTCGACCGCTTGTTTTGCGTCGGCGGGGGTGTCGGCGTTGGTTCTGACGGCGAGAGCCTTATACTTATCCGCCCACGACATAATGGTATAGTAGTCGTCGGGGAGGATCGGGGGAACGACGGGGATATTGCCCGCGTAGATGTTTCCCGTCGTGCCGTCAAGCGACAGACTGTCCTCGCCCGTATAGGTTTTGTCTCCGATTTTGAGGGTTTTTTCCTCTTCGTTTATGACGAGAGCGTCGCAGCCCGCGACGCAGCATTTCCCCATACCTCTGGCGACCACCGCCGCGTGCGACGTCATGCCGCCCCTCGCGGTCAAAAGTCCCTCGGCGACGTTCATTCCTTCGATGTCCTCGGGTGAGGTTTCGAGTCTGACCAAAATGACCTTGCCTTCTTTGGCTTTTTCCAAAGCCTCCTCCTGACTGAAACAGATCTTGCCCTGCGCGGCGCCCGGCGACGCCGGAAGCCCGTGTCCTATCGGCTTTGCGGCTTTGAGCGCGCTCGCCTCGAAACGGGAATGCAAAAGCGAATCCAACTGCTTTGAATCGATCTGCAAGAGAGCGTCTTTCTCGGTGATTTTGCCCTCTTTCACGAGATCGACCGCGATCTTCGCGGCGGCGGCGGCGGCTCTTTTTCCGTTTCTGGTTTGGAGCATATAGAGTTTGCCCTTTTCTATGGTGAACTCCATATCCTGCATATCTTTATAGTGATTTTCCAATTTGGACGAGATTTCGACGAATTGGTTATACGCTTCGGGATTGATTTCCTTCAATTTTTCGATTTTGAGCGGAGTTCTGATTCCCGCGACGACGTCCTCGCCCTGCGCGTTGAGCAAAAATTCGCCGTAGAGTTTGTTTTCGCCCGTCGAAGGGTTTCTCGTGAACGCCACGCCCGTGCCGGAGGTGTCGCCCATATTTCCGAAAACCATCGATTGGACGTTGACCGCCGTTCCCCAACTCGACGGAATGTCGTTCATTCTGCGGTAAACGTTGGCGCGCGGATTGTTCCACGAACGGAAAACCGCCTCGACCGCCCCGATCAACTGCTCTTTCGGGTCTTGCGGAAAGTCGGATTTCTTTTCTTTTTTATAAAAAGCCTTATACTTGCCGATCAAGACTTTGAGATTTTCGGCGGTGAATTCCGTGTCGCTTTTGATGTTAAGTTCCGCCTTATATTCGTCGATATATTTTTCAAAGTGCGATTTTTCGACTCCGCAAACGACGTCGCTGTACATCTGGATAAAGCGTCTGTAGCAGTCGTACGCGAAACGCGGATTTCCCGTCTGTTTCGCCAGCCCCTCGACCGAAACGTCGTTCAGTCCGAGGTTCAAGATCGTGTCCATCATGCCCGGCATCGACGCTCTCGCCCCCGAACGGACGGAAACGAGATAGGGATTTTCCTTGTCTCCGAATTTTTTGCCCTGCTGTTTTTCGACTTCGGCGAGTTTCTCAAAGATTTGCGCCTTTATGCCGTCCGAAATTTTTTCGCCGTCGGCGTAGTATTTCGTACAAGCCTCCGTCGTGATCGTGAAACCCTGAGGCACGGGCATTCCCAGCCTCGTCATTTCCGCAAGATTCGCGCCTTTTCCTCCGAAAAGAGCCTTAGCCTCTTTGCCCCCCTCCGCTTCGGAAAAAAGATAAACATATTTTTTTTCAGCCATTGATAAACCTCCCGCAACTTTCTTAAAAATTTTTTTTATGTTAATTATTTTTTGTTGAAATTGTTTTTTTCACTTTTACGGCGTTCTAAGCGTTTTTTGTCCGCCGGTTTCTTTTTTTGTATGCCGGTTAATTTTTATATACCAAACCGTTTTTTAATTTTCCCGGCATTCTAAGCGTTTTTTTTCGTATATCCGCCGGTTTTTTCCGGCATTCCGATATTTTTTTGTCCGCCGGTTTCTTTTTTTTGTATGCCGGTTAATTTTTATATACCAAACCGTTTTTTAATTTTCCCGGCATTCTAAGCGTTTTTTTTCGTATATCCGCCGGTTTTTTCCGGCATTCCGATATTTTTTTGTACGCCGGTTTCTTTTTTTGTATGCCGGTTAATTTTGCGTCTATCCTTACCGCCGTATAATTCTAATATAAAACGAAAATTTTAGCAAGCAAAACAAGGTCGGTTATCAAACATTCCTAAAACTTTTCGTTTTTTTTGCCTTTATTTCACGATTTTTGCGGCGGCGGCGCGTATTTCCCCGATTGAAAACGTCTTTAACCCAAACTGCTCAAAAAAAGACCCGATAAAACAACGTCGGATCTTTTTTATAATTAGACTTAATTTTACAACCGTTTATCAGCAATACAAAAGATATTCGATCATATTCGGAACAAACACGCCCCAATAGCCCTTTGAATGCGGGTGAATCTCGTCCGACCAATACGTCACCGATCCGAGATTTATAAAGTCGGCGTTGTGTATATCGATTACACCGAACCCTTCGGCACTCCACTTTTCTACCAAAGTAGTTTTCAGAACGTTTAACGTACTCTCATAAGTGCTTTTAGCTCCAGCCGAAAAGCCGCTCCCGGCGCTTACCGGACCCGCAACGAATAAAACTCTTGTGGTGGGTGATTGCTGTTTTGTGTATGCTATGATATATTCAATAGATCCCAAGATTGTATTTAGATTCATATCACCTACGCTTTTCTTTGAATTATCGGTTACATACCCGAGTGCAGCGCCGTTTTTAAAATCGTTCGTACTAAACTGTACGATTAGAAAATCGGGTTTCCCGTCGGCTATCACGGGAAGATTATCGCCATCCGCCGATCTGTCAAGTCTTCTCGTATATTCTCTTTTCGGATACATTGATTCATACGCGCAAGCGCCTAATGTCAATGTCGTTGAATCAACCGCACTCTTTGTGAATGTGTTGCCGGTAATTGCTTTTATATGATCGGCAAACGACTGACCATCCGTAACATACCCTCTCGTAATCGACGAACCGAGATAATATATATTTTTACTTGCGAGCGGATGCGTTCCGTTCAATTCGGCATACTCCAAAAGGTGCGACGTTTTGATCTTAAAGGTTTTGATTTTCGCTCCGCCGATAAGAAAACCCTCGCTGCCCGCGGCGGTCAATTTAAAGAATTTTTGTCCCGTTACGGCGACGATTTTCGTCAAAAGTTCTTTCGACGAAAGCGCACCTCCGGCGTTAAAAAGACTGCCGCCGTTGAGCATGAGCCCGTTCATTCTCATTTTTTCACCGTCGTTTAACGAGAGATAGAACTGTTCGCCGTCGAAACTGACGACATATTTTTGGTTCGTCTTCATAACTTCTTTATTCGGCAGCTGCCATGTATAGTTATAATTGTCACCGCCCAAGCGGACGCCGATATATATCGCGCCTTTTGAATAGTTGCTTCCGACGTATATTTTTTTATCGATATTCGAGGACGTACTTGCCAAAAACTGTTGTCCGTCGCTTTCCCCCAAGATTCCTTCGATTTCGACGCTCCATTTCGATTCGGAAGTAACGGGAACGACGGCGGTATTCGTCAACGTTTGCGCCGCTCCTCCCGATTTTTTAATCACGGTCAAATTCGCGAAACTCAGTCTCGCGTTTGAAAAGTTGAGATATTCTCCGCTTGGGCTTACCGTTCCGGCGGCGGTTGAAGCGTCTTTGAGCGTGCCGTTTTCGACGAGCGGATAGTTATACACCGCCAAGATTCCGGTCTTTAGGTCTTTGTACCATTGCGTTTCGCCCGCCGTATAGTCGGGGTTATATTTTCTGTATATCTCGTACGCGGTTTCGCCCGGATCGCCCGTCTCGCCCTCATTGCCCCGATCGCCTTGCGGACCTTGCGCGCCGGGTGCGCCGTCGTCGCCTTTCGGACCTTTCGCGCCGGGTGCGCCGTCATTACCTTTCTGACCTTGCGCGCCGGGATCGCCCGTTTCGCCTTTAGTGCCGGGGATGCCGGGGATACCCGTACCGCCCGGATCGCCCTTAGGACTTGCTCCGTTCTTGCCGTCGCCGCCCTTCGGACCTTGGTCGCCGTCCGGTCCTTTCGCGCCGGGATCGCCCGTCTCGCCTTTGGGACTAACGCCGTCGGTTCCGTTTACGCCGTCCTTTCCGTTTACGCCGTCCTTTCCGCCCTCTCCTTTGATCTTGACGGTTCTCACGCCGTCCACGACAATATAACCGTCGCCCGAAATGCTGATTCCGGGCATATTTGTCTTCGGCTCGCAGCCTGCCGCAAAGAGTACGACGGTAAGGGCGAGCAAAACACATAAAATCCGTTTAGAAAATATTTTCATCTTCATTCCTCCAAATATTCCGGAAAACGCCGAAATCCGCCGCGCTGAAAAATTCAAATACGCAAATTTGCGCATTTTACGCAAATCCGCGGCGCGTCAAGATCAATCCGGATCAACGGCGTTTTCGCGCTTATTGCCCCCGCAAGGGTTTATTCACGCAAATTTACATAACGCGCCCGGATTAAAACCGCAAATTCCGTTTAACCGCCCTTAATTCGCCGTTCTCAGTCTGCCGGAAACCAAATCTTCGATATAAGTTTGCTCGTCGCCCGTATACTCCTCGCCGAACTCGTTGAAGTAATAGTCCTTATAGAGTTCGTACGCGCTTTTTCCCGTATCGCCTTTTTCGCCGTCCTCGCCCTTGTCGCCTTTCGGACCTTGCGCGCCGGGTGCGCCTGTATCGCCTTTTGGACCTTGCGCGCCGGGTGCGCCGGTATCGCCTTTCGGACCTTGCGGACCCGTGTCGCCTTTTTGACCTTGCGGACCTTGCGGACCTTGCGGACCGTCATCGCCCTTTTCGCCCTTTTCGCCGTCGACGCCGTCCCTGCCCTTTTCGCCTTGCGGACCGGTATCACCCTTCGGACCTTGCGGACCGGTGTCGCCTTTCGGACCGACCGTGCCGTCTATGCCGTCTTTGCCGTCTTTGCCGTCTTTGCCGTCTTCGCCGGGAAGACCGTCGTTACCTAGCGGAATAGGTGTTTTTTCGCCGTTAATTGTGAGATAACCATCTTCGGACAAGGCGAATTTGAGAGTCACCGTTTTTTGAAAAACATCGCAAGCCGTAGCGAAAAAGACCACGCAAACGCAAAGCAGCACGCATAAAGCGCATTTTGTAGACCTTTTCATATTTTTTTGTTCCTCCGTAAAGTTTTTGATATAAAATCCGAATTGTTTTTTTTGTATTATAATTTACGAATAAGAAATTATACGCAAAATTATTTTTTCGTATAATTTAAGTATACGCGAATCTAAATCGAGCATTCGCGCCGGTTTCATAAAAGCATACCCCCGATTTCAACCGACCGCCGCCCGAACGTACAAATAAAACAACTCCGCTATTCTAAATTATAAAAATTGTACCACCCTTTTCACCTTTTGTCAATAGCCTTTTGAAAAATTTTTTAAAAATTTGTAAATTAAATTGCAAATTAAATTGCGATATACTTTTTAAAGAATAACAAAAAAACGCATTCTTAAAAAAATACGCTAAAATAATTGCGCTAAAATAAAATTTATGCTATAATGATATCATTCGCGGAAGCATAGCTCAGTCGGGAGAGCACTTGCTCCACACGCAAGGGGTCACAGGTTCGAGCCCTGTTGTTTCCACCAAAAACGAAACCGCGATTAAAGCGGAAAGATTTTTAGACGCGTTTTTCATTGAAAAACCTTTAAAAAACGAGAACCGTCAACGATTTTTTAACTCAATCATTGTTTCTATTCAAAACGAACGGCGCGGAATCTTTTATTTTTTCCGCGCCGCTTGTTTTATTTTTTTTATATTTTATATCACGCTCATTGCTTTGTCGCCGCCGTTTGTTTTGTTTTTTTATATTTACTACGTTTGACTTTTCCGCGCCGCTTGTTCTGTTTTTTTATATTATATCACGTTTATTTGACTTTTCAGCAGTCCCTTGTTTTGTTTTTTATATTTTATATCACGTTTATTTGATTTCTCCGCATCCCCTTTTTTTTCTCCGATTTATTACGCTTATTTAACGCCTCTTTTTTCTCTTTGATTTATTTTGAATTAACGGATATTCCGCTCCTCTCAAAATTAGCGGAAAGTTTTTTTAAAGAAAAGCGGATTTTACTTTTATTTAGCGAATGCTCCGCTCCTCTTAAAATCATTAAAAGTTTTTGAAAGAGAGTACGGGAGAAAACTTTTTACGAAAAAGTTTTCTTTCGCGTTTAAAAATAAAAATTCAAAAAACCTTAAAAAACGTATTTATAAATTTCCGCGTCCGTATCGCCGTAATATTTTTTTCTGACGGCGATTTTTTGGAAACCGTATTTTTCATACAGTTTTTTGGCGGGAAGGTTATCGGAACGAACCTCCAAAAAAAGCGAGTCTATACCGCGTTTTTTAAGGCTTTTTAAAGTATATTCGACGAGCGCGCCCGCGTATCCTTTGCGTTTATTTTTTCCTTCGGTTCCGATTCTCAAAATCTCCGCCTCGCCGCACGCCGCGAGCAGGCAGACATACGAAACGACGCGCCCGTCCTCCTCGAAAACGAACGCCTCTCCCGACGGATTTTCCAGCGTACCGCGTATCATTTCTCCGCTCCACGCGTCGTGAAAATTTTCCTTTTCGATTCCGCCGATTTTTTTTATATCGCCTATTCCGGCATTTCTAATCATATTTTTTACGAATCCCGCGTTGTAAATATTGTCTTAAAATTTTGCCATTCTTATAGCGGTTTTATATCGCTTGCTCCGCCTCGAAAATTCCTCTCTTATACCGTCCTTTCCGCAGTTTCAAACCGCAATTCTTTTGACGGATTCCGGATTATTCCGCCTTAAATCCCCTCTTATAGCGGTTTTTATATCGCTTGTTCCGCCTCTAAAATTCCTCTCTTATACCGCCTTTCCGCAGTTTCAAACCGCAATTCTTTTGACGGATTCCGGATATTTTTCACGGCGTGTTTCGGGCGTTTTTACCGCGTTTTTACCGCGTTTTTTGACTCAAACCCTTTCCTTATCACAAAACGATTCCCGGGTCTGCCGCGCCACGGTATTCCCGTCCCGCCTGAGATTTTTTCATATAAAACGGAACCATAGTATCGCCGTATTCTCCGTTTGCGATTTTTTCCTTGACCAGCCCTATAATTTCGTCCGCATAGCAGTCGTTTTCGTCTCTTTTCACGGCGTTTTTATATTTTTTCAGTTCGTCGTAATTCAAAATAAAATACTTTTTTCCGCCTCCGTCCGTCCGTTCCAAAGCGTAGTAGTCGTGTCCGCTGTCGACGAGAAAAATCCGCGCTTCTATACCGCGGTTTTTATATGCAAAAACTTCCAGAGAATTGACCGAAACGAGCGGTTTTTTCAACGCCTTTGCCATCGCCGTCAACGCGCAAACGCCGATTCTGATCCCCGTATACGATCCCGGTCCCACCGCGCCCGCAAAAAAGTCAATCTCTTGCGCGTCCGCCCCCGCTTCTTTTAAAAGCGCGTCGATTTCGCTAAAAAGCCGCGCCGTATGGCGGCCGTTCGCGTCCGCGCTTTTTCGGACGAACGTTTCGTTTCCTTTCAAAAAAATAAGCAATAGAGTTTCTCTCGTCGTGTCGGCGATCAGAACGTTCATAAGTCCTCTTTTAGTAATCGGCGGTATTTTAGCGGTATGCGGCGGTATGTATCAGCGGTCGGCGGTTAGTATCGGTGAAATTCCCCTCCGTGGGAGGGGTGTAGGGGTGGGGCGGCAGATTTTTTTTCTCTCATTTTTAAGGGTTTTTCTATAATTCTCTATATTCCGTCCGTATATTTTCAAACCTTTTTTTAATTCGCGTCCTTTTTCGTAAACACCCAAAAGGTCGCAGTCATTATGATAAAGATATATATCAGATCCACGATGACGGAAAATCCGAACGTCATATCGTTCAGCGTCGGACCGGTTGACATATAAAAAAACAGATTCGTGTTGTTAAAAAGCACGTATTTAAACCAACTCTTGGACGACAGCGTCAAGATCAAGATATTCGCGGCGAAGTATATCGCCATCGAGATCGCGACCGCGCCGCTTTTCGACTTGAATATCGTCGAGACCATAACGGAGATCAGCATATAGATGACGCATTCGATAAAGAAAAACAATGCCATCAGCGCGGCGGTTTGGAATTGACTCATAATGATGACTTTCGTCGCGTTGAACATAACGAGAACCTTATATTCCGACTCGAAGCCCCAAAAGATTCCGCCGATCAGCCAAAGCAAAAGGAATGAAACTATGAACAACGCCGCCAAAACGATTATCGCCATAACTATTTTCGACATCAAAAACTTCCATCGCTTATACGGACGGATCAACAAAAGTTTTATCGTTCCCGCGGTATGTTCGCCCGCGATCGTCCCCGCGCCGATGACGATTCCCGCGATGATGAGGAAAAGATAGAGAATCGAAAAGGAGAAAAAGAGAAAACCGTAACCGCCGTCGAGGGCGAGAGGGGTGGTCAGCGTTCCGAGACTTTCGCGGTTGTCCAGCATAAAGACGATTTTCGCGACGTCGCTCCTGAGCGAATATTTCGACGTTCCGATGACGAGAAAGTTAAAAAGTCCGTATATATTGCTCACGTCGTCGTCCGTATATTTTTCTTGTTCGACGATGAGGGAGAAATTTTGTTTTTTGAAATATTCGTTTATGTAGCCGCTTTCGATGACTAATTTTTGCGCGTTATTAAAAAACTCTTCGGGAGCGAAAAAATCCTCCGCGTAGCCCTCCGAAAGCGCGGTTATGAGCGGCTCTTGATAGAACGACTTGTAATATTTGCTCACGTTGTCCAAGCGCGACAATCTCGACATAATGACCAGCAATTCGTCGAGCCGCGCGTCGATAAAGGCGAAGTCTTCGTCGTAGATTTCCTTTGAGAATACGATCCTTAGGCTGTCGTTCGCGACGGCGAGACTGTCCTCCATTCTGACGGAGATATCCACGCTTTCCTTAGTGAAAACCAACGCTTCCAATTCCAGCGTTTCATAAAAGCCCTTGATCGTGTCGAAAACGATTTTCGGCGAAACGTTTGTTTCGTCCAGAATTCCGTCGGCGTTTTTAAACTCCTCGGATATGCGCGTATGCCGCGCTTGAAAGGCTTGATACGCTTCGGGCGCGGGCGCGATAAAGGATGAAATTATATTTCCCTCCTCGGGCGTCGTGGGAAAAAACAAGAAATTCACGCCCGTATTGTAGCCTACGGTGATCATTCCGCGCGCGGTATAGTACCGCGAATTAAATTTTTTGTACGCCTCGATCAGTTCCTCTATGCTCTCTTCCGTATACTTTTTTCCGTTTGCGACGTAATCGTCCTCCGCCTTGCCGATAGCGTCGTTAAGTTCGTAGTACGCGTCTCCGTAATCCAAGATCAGCGCGTTGATAAAGTCCGGCACGGACTTAGTATAGCCGCTGTCCTTGACGTAATAAAAGAATCTTTTCGCGCGGTCTAAGTTGCCCGCGATTCCGCCGAACACCGATTTCGCCATATAGTTTATATGCCCGTGAACGCTTTGAAAATACGACACGTAATGAACCAGCGCGGCGACCGCTCCGCCGCCCTCGATTTTATAGGCGGCATGCAAGACTTCGACCAAGCGTCTTTTTTCGGCGTCGGAATTGATAAGCCCGAAAATATCGTCGCCCACGAGAAGTTTCAGCCTTGATTCGCTCTCGAAAAGCATCGCGCGCGTACCGCCGCCGCCGCCTTTCAATATGTTTATGATCGTATCCGCGCCGTTGTTTTTAAACAAAGTTTCGACGTCCGCGCTCCTCTCCGAAAAGATTTCGCCCGACGCGATAAACAAATTATAAAAATTAAAATCCTCCGCCATAAAGTTAAAGATTTTTGGATCCCAAAGGTGTCTGACGTCTTTTACTACGTTCAAGACGGGGTTTAAGGACGCGTAATAGTCTTGACGCTTGGTCGTGATAAATTTTTGTTTCAATTCGAGAGAAAATTCCGCCTCGATCTCACCGTCGGGGAGGGGCGTTTCGATCTCGTATCTGTCTATATATTCCGAATAGGACGCGTTCTTTAAGTCCGAAAAATAGTCGTCCGCGTATACCGAACCGCCCAAAAAATCCGCCATATTGCCTAAGCCCTCCGAATCGGGGTCGTAGACTAAGGAGGTTACGATTATAAAGAGCATTACGAAAATGACCAAAACAAGACAAGTCGCGCTCTTTACAAACTTAAAAAGTTCGCCCTTGACAAGTTTATACATCTCTTTAAATCTAAACATATTTTTCATTTTTCTAAAGAAAGCCATTCGGGTTTTCCTCCCATTGTTCTTGTCTTGTATTTAGCGGCCGGCGGCCGGCGGACGCTGTTATTAAATAGTGTGATTAGCGGCCGGTGAATGTTATCCTCAATTCCCCTCCGCGGGGGGGATCAAAGGGGTGGGGCGGCCGATTTCCTCTCCCGTTTTTCACGCCTCTACACCGCGTCTCTCTTCTCGAATATAAAGTAACTCGCTCCCAAGAGCAATACCAAATACGCGCCGTAGACCAACGCCGAAAGGCCCATCGTCATATCGCCGAGAGACGAGCCGCCGGACATATATACGAACAGGTTTGTATTGTTGAATATGATAAAGCGGTACCAGCTATAACTCGAAAGAATCGCGGAAAGTATATTCGCCGCAAAGAAAACTCCCCCCGAAGCCGCGACGGACGCCACTCTCGATTTTGCGATTGTGGACACGACGACGCCGATCAGCGCGTACATAAATATATGGACGTAGAAAAAGGCGTATTCCAGCGTGATGACGAGGAATGGATTCAAGACCATCGGAAAACTCGCGTCGAAGATGACCAGCACGTCGCGCGAACTAAGCCCTTGCCACCCCTCCCAAGAGGGCAAGCCTTCCGACGCGATAAGGAGCATAAAGAGGTACGTAAAGACCATCATCACGGCTAAGCATATCGCGACGAACAATATTTTCGCGGTCAAAAATTTCCAACGCCGGTACGGACGGATCAAGAGCAGTTTTATCGAACCCGTTTCGTATTCGCCGGCGACGGTGCCGGACGCGATGATTATAATGACGACTATGACGAAAAGATAGGCGAAATTCAGTCCGAAACTCATAAAGCCGTAGCCGTTGTCGAGAGAGCCGGGCGACGAGAGTTTCCCGTAGAGTTCCATATTTTCAAAATAGAACCGATCCTTTTGGATATCGCTTTTGGTCGAATATTTCGTGATTCCCGCGCTCATACCCATAACGGATATGCTCATCATACCGTACATTTCCGACAATTCCTTGTCGTTCAGATCCTCGCTTTCCGTAACCTCGATCATATAGACTTTCACGACGTAGTCGTTTATCAGCCCGGCGAGTCTTGTGAACGTGCGGCTGGTATCGCGGAATTCGGGGTATGTAAACTCTTTTTGTTCGTTGTAGAGGTTTTGCATCCGCTCCGCCTCTTCGCCTTCGAACAGCCAATATATCCCGCCCAATTCGACGAAATCCCTATCTTTAAAGACGGTGAAATACGCCGAAAACGCCTCTTTCAATTTTTCTTGAACGACGGCGTAATTTTCCTCGAAGAATTCCTTATCTATAACGGCGGTGCGGAGTTCCGAAAAAGCGTCGAAAAACTTCGTCATACTCTCCTCGATCGGTTTGCCCGCGATTCTGCCGACGTCCGAGAAAAAGCCGTTCGCGTTGTTATACATATTCGTAATCAAGCGGCGGACGTTTTCGAGTTTTACCGCCGTCGATTTAGACGGGTTGTCCAAAACGCCCTTGACGCTCGTCAGCGACCGCGAAAAACTTTGCCACTGCTTCTCGAATTCCTCGTAATGTTCGGGGGGTTGCACCGCGGACTCGCCCGAATACAGCCCGAGAGTAACCTCTCCCCTTCCCGCCCAAACGTACAAGGCGAGATCTTGATATCTCCAATTAAAGTCCGCGAGTTTATCGGTCAAGGTTTGCAGTTGTTCTTCGGGCGAAACCGGCTCTTCGTTCAAAATGCTCAGCAATTCCTCAAACATCCGCCCCAGACTGACTATTTCGTCTTGGATGAAGTCGCGTGATGATTTGCCGTAGTTTCCGTCGTTATAAAAGTAGTCCAGGAGGTTGTGTACGCGGATCATAATATTCCTGAGCCCGACCATATTGCCGAAATAATTTCCGTACAGAGTGTCGTGCAAGTCGCCCATAATCGCGAAATACAGCGCGAAGTCCATCAATCCTTTATAGTTATCTCCGGAATCCGCCGCCAAAACCGTAATCATTTCGACGTAAACGTCCAAAATATACGGCGCTTTTTGCAAAATTTCCGCTCTCAGATAGTCTTCCGGGACAAGTCTTGACAGCGTTTTCGGGTCGAAGAGAGGGAGCGATTTAAAATACGCGTAAAATCCGGGGTAATTCACGCTCAAAAAGGCGAATATATACTCCTTTACGGACTCGAATTTCGCGTTTTTCAAAACGTCGGCTTTTTCCGCGTCCGACATTCCGTCGTAGCCGTCGGGCTTTTCGCCCTCTTTAAATTCATAGGGCAAAGCCGCCATAACCGCCGCGTTCAAAAGAAAATCGGCAAACGCGAAATTCACCTCCGCTTCGGGCATAAACAGCGCGCCGATAATGCCGCTGGCGTATATGTCGCGGCAAAAAACCAAGAAATCGAAGGGGTTCGGAGCGACCTCCGTGAAAAACCTTCCGGCGGACACTTTATGCGCGGTATAGAGCCGCGTTTTTTCATAGCATTCCTTTATAACGTCCGCTATATTCAAAGGCGTTACTTCGCCCTGATAATTCATCAGCGCGCCGAGAAATTCCCCGTAAAATTCGGCTAATCGATACTCATCTTTTTCGGCGGGATCTTTAAGTTTTTCGAACACGTCTTCGACGTTCGTCAAAGCGGGCGTACCGGACAAAATCTCCGCGAGTTTGACGACCGAAACGACGACGCCGATTATATAAGCGTTATCCTCCGCTAATTTGACTATATCGTTCGCGAGAGGGCTTGAATTCCCGGCGGCGAAGTCCTGAACGGCTTTCATAAGGGTATCCGTCGTCAAAATCAACTTCAAAAAATTGCGGTTTTCCAATATAAATTCGGTCATTTCGTCGCTGAACCCGTAATTTTCACGCAAAGCGTCCTCAAAAAAGCGCGCGGGGTTGATACTTTTGTAATATTCTTTCGGCGAAACGGAAAGATATTTGACCTTTTCATCGTCGCCGAAATATTCGTCCATAAGCGACATCGCTTCGGCGGGAATACCCACGCCCAACTCTCCCGCGATCGACAAAAGGTCATCGTTTAAGCCGTCGATCCCGGCGAACACGTCCGTATCCATCGTGCCGCCCATAAAGCGGCTCGCCAAATCCATAATGCCCCCGTTCGGGTCATAAATCGACACGGTTAAAATCATAGACAATATGAGAACTATGACGGAAACCTTAAAAGTCCCCCCCTTCGCAAACTTAAAAAATTCGCCCGAAAGCAGCCGCCCCATATCCGTACGCTTCGCGCGCCCGAGCCTTCCGCTTTTTTTGTGAAAACGGATTCTCAGTTTGAGCATATAGGTTTCGATTTTTCCGAAAAACTTTTTCATCTATCTACCTTACCGTATTGAATTATGATATTTCATACCGAATTTATAATATTTGACTTAATTTCCGCTTTTGCCGTATTTAATGTATGCCGTTTGATTTCCGCTTTTGCCGTTATAACATAAATTATATGTTATAATATAACTTATGATGTAACATTTAATATAACGTTTTTCGCGCTTCTATACCGCGTTTTTTTATCTCGTTTTTTTCTCTTTTTCCGCGCTTCGTTTGCCGCGTTTTTTCTCTCGTTTTTTTATCTTTATATTCCGCTTTTTCCTCTTATTTTCACACGCCCATATTTCTCTTTTGTCTATTATTTTCCGCAGTTCTATTTCTCCTCAATTCCCCTCCGTGGGAGGGGGTTAGGGGGTGGGGCGACCTTATTATTATCTCTTTTTACGCGCTTCGTTTGCCGCGTTTTTTTATCTTGTTTTTTTATCTTTATATTCCGCTTTTTCCTCTTATTTTCACACGCCCATACTTCTCTTTTGTCTATTATTTTCCGCAGTTCTATTTCTCCTCAATTCCCCTCCGCGGGAGGGGTGTAGGGGTGGGGCGACCTTATTATTATCTCTTTTTCCTCTTATTTTCACACGCCAATACTTCTCTTTTGTCTATTATTTTCCGCAGTTCTATTTCTCCTCAATTCCCACTAAAAAAACCTCTTACTTAATCGACGTTCCCGCGCCGCTGGTCAATTCCAAGAAAGTTTCCTCCAACGACTTCTCTCCCGCGTACATCGACAAAACCGCTATATCGTACTTCGCCAGCGTCTTTGAAATCTCGGGCATCAATTCCGAACCGATCGTGAAATTCAAAAGATTTTTATTCGCCGCCGCGTCGATCCGGAATTCCTCCGCGATGATCTTTTTCGCTTTTTCCGCGTCGCTGACCGTGATTTTTAGGTTTACGGTATCGGAGAGGGCCTCCGTCCATTCGTCCATAGACTTGACCGCGAGAAGTTTTCCGTTCGCGATAATTCCCACTCTGTCGCAAAGCAACTGCATTTCCGTCAAAATGTGGCTGGAAATAAAGACCGAATAGCCTCTTTCGTGCGCCAGCATCTTCAAAAAATCTCTCATCTCGTGAATTCCCGCGGGATCGAGTCCGTTCGTCGGCTCGTCGAGAATCAAAATACGCGGGTGATGCAAAAGGCTCTGCGCGATACCCACTCTCTGACGCATACCGAGCGAATATTTTTTCACCTTTTCGTGTATGCGGTTTTCCATTTTGACCAACTTTACAACCTCGTCGATATCCTCCGCCGTGATGCCGTCGTACAGACCGGCGTAATATCTCATATTGTCGTAGCCCGACATATATCTGTACATTTCGGGATTCTCAATGATTCCGCCCAGACACGAAACGGCTTTTTTGAAATTTTTCTTGACCGAATGCCCGGCGATGAATATCTCGCCCGCCGTCATCTTCGCCAACCCCGAAATCATTCTGATCGTCGTGGTCTTACCCGCGCCGTTCGGACCCAAAAAGCCGAAAATCTCACCCGCGTAAACCTGAAACGAAACGTTGTCCACCGACTTTCTGTCGCCGTACGCTTTCGTCAAATTCTGCACGTCCAAAACCACTTCGGGCGTTTTTGCCGCCTTTTTTTCCGAAACGGAATCCCTTTCGGTCTTTGCCTCTTGCTTTTCGGTATCGGAACTTATCGTATTCCTTGCCGCTTGCTTTCCTGAAATATCGCTTTCCGCTTTTACTTCCAGGCTTTCCGAAACGGGATTTATAACGTTCCTTGCCGTTTGTTTTCCTAAAATATCGCTTTCCGCTTTTACTTCACGGCTTTCCGAAACGGGATTTATAACGTTCCTTGCCGTTTGTTTTCCTAAAATATCGCTTTCCGCTTTCACTTCCCGGCTTTCCGAAACGGAACTTATCGTATTCTTTGCCGCTTGCTTTCCTGAAATATCGCTTTCCGCTTTCACTTCCCGGCTTTCCGAAACGGAATTTATTGTATTCCTTACCGTTTGTTTTTCGGGAACGAGATTAAAAGCAATTTTTTTCGGTTGATTTTCGGGAGCATAATCCGCCGCCGTTTTAGCCGTTTTATTTTCGGAAACGGGTTTCACAGTTTCCGTTTTTTCAACCGTCTTTGCCGTATGTATTTTTTCAACGGGCCGCGCCGTCCGCTTCTCTTTCGCCGGATATGCCGCCGCGTTCAACGTTTTACGCGAATCCAACCCCGCGAGCGCGGCTATAGCGTCGGCTTTCGCGATTCTGTCCGCGTCGATATTAATTTTCGTTTCGGCTTTTTGCGGTTTTTCGAGTTTTCCGCCGCATTTCGCGCAAAAAGTACGCCCCGCGCCGTCGTCCGCGACCTCGCCGCAAATAAAACATATGCTCTGATCTTCCCTCATTTCCTTCAAAACGCCGTTGCAAACGCCGCAACGACCGCCGACGCCGCTCTCTTTGATTTCTTTACAATTAAAGCATACCAACATAATTTTTATATTCTCCAATTTTTGAATATTTCCCGTATATCTATATTATACATTCCGCGCGCGATTTAAAGCGTTCGGCATTATAAAATTAAACTGCGTATCGGTGATATCTATATTATACATTCCGCGCGATTTAAAGCGTTCGGCATTATAAAATTAAACTGCGTATCGGTGATATCTATATTATACATTATTATACATTCCGCGCGCGATTTAAAGCGGCATATTCACAATTCGCATAAAACCGATCGGTATAAAGGGCGTTCGATGATTTTTTGTTATTCACATATATTTAGTATAAAATTAAACGGTCGGTTTGAAATTTCAACAAGTTATTCATCTTTAATAACCGATTGCAAATAATTCCCTATTCTATCCGTATGTTTATTATATCATAAAACAAAATAAAAACAAATAAAAAAGGCAATAAATATTGCCTTTTTTAAAAAAATTTATTTTACTCTCTATTTCGCTTACTTTTCAGAACGTCTATTTCTTTATTCCGTTCCCTATTTTGCGCGCTTTTTGCCGCTTATACTCTCGATTTAGCGTACTTTTCAGAACGTCTATTTCTTTATTCCGCTCCCTATTTTGCGCGCCTTTCCGACAGTTTTATTTCTTTATTTTACTCTCGATTTTGTGTACCTTTTCAATCGCCTTATTCGCTTTCGCCGCGACCTTGCCCGACTTTTCCGCCGCTTTGTCCGCTTTTTTCTCCGCTTTCGCCGCCGCCTTATTCGCCTTTTTGTTCGATTTATCTATGACCTTATTCGCCTTGCCGTTCGCCTTATTCGTCTTTTTTGCCGCTTTTTCCGCGGCGATATTCGCCTTACCGGCGGCTTTGCCCGCTTTTTCCTCCGCTTTCGCAACTTTTTTCTCGATTTTCGCATTTTTCTTTGCGGTTTTTTCGGCTATTTTCGCGTCTTTTTTGGAGATTTTTTCGCTTTTTTTGCCCTCTTTTTCCGCGTTTTTATCGGCGGTTTCCGCTTCTTTCACCTCTTCCCGTTTTACCGTCTTGACGGTTTGGATTTCGGGAACGGGATTTATTACGGTTTTTACCGTTTGAGTTTCATAAATAGGTTTCGCCGCTTCGGCTTTTTCAACGGTTTTTACCGCTTGGACTTCGGGAATAGGCTTAACCGTTTTTACCTCCCGGACTTCGGGAATATAACTTTCCGTCGTTTTTACCGTTTGAATTTCGGGAACGGGATTTATTACGGTTTTTACCGTTTGAGTTTCATAAATAGGTTTCGCCGCTTCGGCTTTTTCAACGGTTTTTACCTCCCGGACTTCGGGAATAGGCTTAACCGTTTTTACCTCCCGGACTTCGGGAATATAACTTTCCGTCGTTTTTACCGTTTGGATTTCGGGAACGGGATTTATTACGGTTTTCGCCGTTTGAGTTTCATAAATAGGTTTCGCCGCTTCGGCTTTTTCAACGGTTTTTACCGTCTGTATTTTCTCAACGGGTTTTACGGGTTCTTTCACGGATTCCGGATATACGGGTTTCACGGGTGTCGGATTCGGATTATTATATACGGTTTTCGCGCTTTGCGCCGCGGGCGCGGATGAAGATTTTGACGATTTGCGCGAATCCAGCCCCGCGAGCGCGGCTATGGCGTTGGCTTTCGCGATTCTGTCCGCGTCGATATTGACTTTCGTTTCGATTTTTTGAGGTTTTTCGAGTTTTCCGCCGCATTTCGCGCAGAAAGCATACCCTTTGCTATCGTCCGCGACCTCGCCGCAAATATAGCAGATACTCTGATCGTCCCTCATTTCTTTTAAGATGCCGTTACAGACGTCGCAATGTCCGTCCGCGCTCTCTTTTATTTGCTTGCAATTAAAGCACACCAACATAGTTTTTATATTCTCCAATTTTTGAATGTTTCGATTTTTTTTAATATTTTGATATTACACTTTATCCGGAATTCTTTTTTTATAGTATTATATTTTATGGTATTATATATTGCATATTATGCTTTTTATAGATCCTTTTTTCGTAGTATTATACTCTCCCGTGATTCCCTTTTTATAGTATTACATATTGCATATTATGCTTTTTATAGATCCTTTTTTCATAGTATTACACTTTTCCGGAATTTATTCTTTATAGTATTATATTTTTTCCCGAATTCCGCATTTTACAAAATCCTTTATTTATGCCGTCTGTCGTTTTCATAAAAAAAACTACAATCTTCTGACGTTGCTCCTGTTTTTCACCAAAGCCGCGTTGATAGATTCCAAAGATTTGTCCAATTCAAAGCGCGACAATTCATACGCGTTCCCCTGCTGAGTGGTTTCGTAACTTTTTCTGACGGCTCTCGCGATAATCGCCGTAAAGATCACCGCGCCTACGAGCGTCGGAATCAACGAAAGCAGCGTATTTATGCTGACCGAAACCCCGAGAAAAACGATGGGCGCAAAGTTTATGCCGATAATATTTATCAAATTGACGTTAGCGGCGAGTTCCATAACGAGAATAGACGCCGAAAACGCTATGCAAAAAGCCAAGACCGTGAAAGCCTTGTTTACCGCCTTCTTTTTTTCGACGTGAGCGTTGATCCAAAGTTCGTTTCTGACCCTCTCCAACGCCAATTTTTCGTTGGCTATATCGTTCCTCCGGCAGACGGGGCAATAGCCGTAATTCTGCCCTCCCGGCGTCTCGAAAAACGCGACGCACTCCGGACACATACCCTTTCCGCAGTTGACGCAAGTCGCGACCGCCGTCCTGTCCTCGTGAATAAAACAATTCATAAACCGCCTCCGATCCGCTGATATCTATGCTTTTTACCGAAGCATAATTTATACGTTGCTATTATATCACATAATTACCGTAATTTCAATATATTTTACAAAGGTTTTTAAAAAAATACCGCGTTTTCAAAGGCGCGGAGGCATATTCGGCGCGGAAGCGGCAAATTTTTATTTTAAAGCATACGTTTTTATTTCCATAATATTTCTTATTGTGCTATAATATATATGAAATTTAATATTTAGGAGGCAAATCTTAATGCAATATTCTCACGAAGTCGAAAATATGTGTTGCGTTAAAAAAGGTCCCGATCACGGACCCGCTCCCATTCCCGAAGAGGGAAAATGGGTTCGGGCGAAGGAAATCAAGGACATAAGCGGACTTACCCACGGCGTGGGCTGGTGCGCTCCGCAGCAGGGCGCGTGCAAACTCACTCTGAACGTCAAAAAGGGCGTTATCAAAGAGGCTTTGATCGAAACGATCGGCTGTTCGGGTATGACTCATTCCGCGGCTATGGCGGCGGATATTCTCTCGGGCAAGACCATTTTGGAAGCCCTCAACACCGATCTCGTTTGCGACGCGATCAACACCGCTATGCGCGAACTTTTTTTGCAAATCGTCTACGGACGTACGCAGTCGGCGTTCTCGGAAGACGGACTTCCGATCGGCGCGGGTTTGGAAGACTTGGGCAAGGGCTTGCGTTCGCAAATCGGGACTATGTACGGAACCGAATATAAGGGCGTGCGGTATCTCGAAATGGCGGAGGGCTACGTTACTACCCTCGCCCTCGACAAGGACGGAGAGGTTATCGGATATGAATTCGTCAATCTCGGAAAAATGATGGAGATGATAAACTCAAAGGGTATGGACGCGAACGAAGCCCTCAAAAAATCGAAAGGCACATACGGCAGATTCAACGAAGCCGTAACGAAAATCATTCCGCGGAATCAATAGGGGGTATAAAAAAAATGAGCAATTCACCGTTATTATTTGAAAGTTATGCCAGAAGGATCGATAAAATCAACGAATACCTCAAAAAGTATGACATCGCGTCTCTCGACGAGGCAAAGAAAATCTGCGCCGATCACGGCATAAACGTTGAGGAAACGGTCAAGGGGATTCAGCCGATAGCCTTTGAAAACGCCGTTTGGGCATACACCGTAGGCGTCGCGATCGCGATCAAAAAGAACGCGAAAATAGCCGCCGACGCCGCCGAAGCGATCGGTATCGGCTTGCAGTCTTTCTGCATAAAGGGTTCGGTCGCCGACCGCCGCGAAGTGGGCTTGGGACACGGAAATCTCGCCTCTATGCTCCTTCAAGAAAAGACCAAATGTTTTTGTTTTTTGGCGGGGCACGAGTCTTTCGCCGCGGCTGAGGGCGCGATCGGAATCGCAAAGACCGCGAACAAGGTCAGAACCACCCCTCTCAAAATCATTTTGAACGGTTTGGGCAAGGACGCGGCGTATATTATCAGCCGCGTGAACGGATTTACCTACGTTCAGACAAAGATGAACTACGCGGCGGGAAAATTGAAAATCGTCAAAAAAGTCCCTTACGGCGACGGAGAACGCTCGGCGGTCTTGGTCTACGGCGCGGACGACGTAGTGGAGGGAGTCGAGATTATGAAACACGAAAAGGTCGACGTTTCCATAACGGGAAATTCGACCAACCCCACGCGCTTTCAGCACCCCGTCGCCGGAACGTACAAAAAATGGGCGGTTGAACACAAAAAGAAATATTTTTCCGTCGCAAGCGGCGGCGGAACGGGCAGGACTCTCCACCCCGACAATATGGCGGCGGGTCCCGCGAGTTACGGTATGACGGACACGATGGGCAGAATGCACGGCGACGCGCAGTTCGCGGGAAGTTCGTCCGTACCCGCGCACGTCGAGATGATGGGGCTTATCGGAATGGGAAACAACCCGATGGTCGGCGCGACGGTCGCTTTGGCGGTGGCCGTCGAACAAGCTTTGAAAGGTTAAATAAAAGAGTTTATACGGCTTTTCCGTCTGCGTTTTATTATGCGGAATTTCGGAAAAGCCGTTTAAATTATATCCGTTATATATCGATTGTATTTACATATCGCTTTTTGTACCGGTTCCGCGCGTTTTATATGCGGAATTCCGGAAAAGCCGTTTAAATTATATCCGTTATATACGGCATATGCCGCTTTTTATAAAAAAAACGGAGATTTTTAAATAGCATTTATAATAATAAAACTTTTAATCCGTACGCAATACGGAATAAACGGAGGTCGCGTATGAACGTTTATTTGATATGCAAAGACGGCGGTTCCGATAAATTTTGGAGCATAACGAATTGCGGCGTAAGTTATTACGTCCGCTACGGCAAAAACGGAACTTTCGGACATTTCGAGGTGAAAACGTTTGAAACCGAAGCGGCTTGCGCAAAAGCCGCCGAAACGCTGATTTCGTCCAAACGGAAAAAGGGATACTCGGACGGAAACAAACCTTTCGTCGATTTATCGTCGGAAACCGCGCAAAAATTACAAGCATATAAAAAAGAAAAGGACTATCTGTCCGAAGAAATGCGCGAAATGTTTCTGAGCGAAGGAGAGGGCGAATGCGGCGTATACGAGGGGCATATCGCGGCGGCGGACTGTATTTTGGAAGAATTTACGGACGCGGTTTGCCGCGGTTTGGGAAGCGAAAAGACCATTATGCTCGCCGTAAAAAACGCCGTGTCGGCGTTTAACCGCCTGAACGAGTCGACGGATTATTCGCTGATCGAAACCGAAGAACGGGAGTTGATTTGGGATTATATGGACTCCGCGGTTCAACTCGCCGGCATCGATACGGAGGGCAAAGATATTACCGAGGATTGGCGCGAATGGTAAAAAAACGCCTCTAAAAACGCGTGAATTTTTGAATTCGAATTTAGAATCCGTAATACATAACGCCGAAAGCGCAATATTTTAAGCCGTATTCACTATTATACTTAAAAAACACCCGGAAACGCAATACGAGGTGAACTATGTATCTTTATTTAAAACAAAAGGTGTTCTCTCTGACCGAAAAATTTACGTTTTTCGATGAAAATCAAAACGTCGTTTACAGCGCGGGCGGCAGTTTTTTCAGTTTTCCGAAGACTTTCCGCCTACTAAAAGACGACCGAACCGTCTTGACAATCGAAAAAAAAATATGGCCGCTTATGCCTCAATACCGCCTGCTCTCAGCCGACGGAAACGAAATCGCGTTTATTAAACAAAAATTCACCCTAAAACCGACCTTCGAGATCGCGTCGCAAAACGGAAACCTCAGAATCGACGGCTCTTTTTGGGGCTATACGTTCAGAATTTCCGACGCGGACGGAAACGCCGTAACAAGCGTCCAAAAACGGTACTTTTCTTGGGGCGACGCCTACGAGATCTATATCGACGAAAGCAAAATCAATCCCGCCGCCGCTTGCGGAATCGTCGTCGCCTTCGACAACGCCGTCCATAACGAAAATAACGGAAATTAAAATCGATCGTCCGCTAATCACCTTAAATAACCGCTAACAGCCGCTAACCGCCAATCACTAATCACTAACCGCCAATCCACTAACCGCTAACCACTAATTACTAACCGCTAATCACTAACCGCTAACAGCCGATAACCGCCGACCACCGACCACTAACCGCTAACCGCTAATCAATAATTACTAATCACTAATCAATAACCGCTAATCACTAATCAATAACCGCTAACCGCTAATCAATAACCGCTAACCGCTAATCAATAATTACTAACCGCTAACCGCTAATCAATAACCGCTAATCAATAATTACTAATCACTAATTACTAACCGCTAATCACTAAATAAGGAGTTTGCCGTGCGCGCAATAATATCCGTCATCGGACGGGACAAAAAAGGAATAATAGCAAAGGTCAGCAACTGTCTTTTTAACGTAAACGTCAATATCGAGGACATCTCTCAAACCATTATGGGCGAACTTTTCACGATGCTTATGACGGCGGATTTTTCGGATGCAAGCGTGGAGTTTGCCTATGCCGACAAACTTTTGCAAGAGATCGCCGCGGAAATGAAGGTTGAAATACGTATGCAAAACGAGGAAATTTTCAACTCTATGCACAAAATTTAAAAGGCGTATTTGAGAATTTAAAAACTCATAAAGCGTGAAAAGTTTCAACTCTATACGCAAAATTTAATATTCGATAATATTAAAAATCCGCAAAGCGTGAAAACTTTTAAAGGACGTATCATTACGTTCGGTTTTTATGTCCGCATTCGCGAATACAAAACCGCCTTAACACACGGAGGAAATTATGCTCAACATAAACGAAATCTTGCAAACAATCGATATGGTCAAAAGCCTGCATCTCGACATCAGGACGATCACTATGGGCATTTCCCTATTCGACTGCATAAGCGACGACAAAAAAAAGACCGCCGCCGCCGTCTATGAAAAGATCGTAAAAAAGGCCGGCCGCCTCAAACAAACGGGCGACGCGCTCGCCGTCCGCTACGGCATTCCGATCGTGAATAAGCGCGTGAGCGTAACCCCCGTCAGCCTTATTGCGGCGTCGTCGAAGGGCTTTTCCGAGGTCGCGGACGCTATGGACAGAGCGGCGAAAGATATCGGAATAGACTTTATCGGCGGCTATTCCGCGCTCGTGCAAAAGGGCGTTACGGAATACGAAAGGGCGTTGATCGAAAGCCTGCCCGAAGTTTTGAGCCGCACGGACAGAGTTTGCGCCTCCGTCAATATCGCGTCGACAAAGGCGGGAATCAATATGGACGCCGCCGCGCTTATGGGCGGTATCATAAAAAAAATCGCCGAAGCGACAAAGGACAAGCACGGCGCGGGCTGCGCTAAACTCGTCGTATTCGCGAACGCCGTCGAGGACAATCCATTTATGGCGGGCGCGTTCAACGGTCCTGGCGAAAACGACTGCGTGATAAACGTCGGGATCAGCGGTCCGGGCGTCGTTCTCGCCGCTCTCGAAAAGGTCAGGGGCGAAAATTTTTCCGTCGTATCCGAAACGATCAAAAAAACCGCCTTTAAGATTACGCGGGCGGGGCAGCTCGTCGCTATGGAGGCGGTCAAAATGCTGGGCGCGAATTTCGGAATCGTGGACCTTTCTCTCGCCCCCACTCCCGTAAAGGGCGACAGTGTAGCGCGTATTTTGGAGGAAATGGGGCTGGAATCGGTGGGGGCGCACGGTTCGACCGCCGCGCTCGCGCTCCTAAACGACGCGGTAAAAAAGGGCGGCGTAATGGCGGCTTCGTTTGCGGGCGGGCTTTCGGGGGCGTTTATTCCCGTGAGCGAGGACGTCGGTATGATCGAAGCCGTCGAACGCGGCGCGCTCTCGATCGAAAAACTCGAAGCGATGACGGCGGTTTGCAGCGTGGGGTTGGATATGATCGCGGTTGCGGGCGATACCCCCGCATCCGCGATAGCGGCGATTATAGCGGACGAAGCCGCGATCGGCGTGGTCAACAACAAGACTACGGCGGTCAGGATCATACCCGTATACGGAATGGAGAGCGGCTCGGTCGAATACGGCGGACTTTTCGGAACCGCGCCGATTATGAAAACTTCGCCTTTTTCCAGCGAAGAATTCATAAAAAGAGGGGGCAGAATCCCCGCTCCCATACATTCAAACAAAAATTAACACCCTTTTATTTTTTGGATTTCTAAAAATCCGCGATAAATAAAGCGGCAGACAACGCTTTTTATCACGAAAATTTAAGACCCTTTTATTTTTAAAATTTCCGAATTAAAAGCGCGCGTTTACGGATAAGAAACAATATTTTTCCGTCGTTTCTTATTCATAAACACGCGTTAAAAAAATCTCTCTTCAAAATTGAATTTACGCCGTTAAAACAACCGTTTTTTTACATTCCGCGCCTTTCAAATTCCAAGCAAATTTTTCGCGTTTTTTTCAAAAATCAAGTCTTTTTCATAATCGTTCAGGTCTAACGCATCGATAAATCCGATCGAATTTTTGACATGCATCCAAGGCGTATCCGATCCGAAAAGAAACTTTTCCGCGCCGTGTTTTTTGATCATTTCGTTGATGACGGGAATATATTCTTTGTCGTTCATACTGACGAAAGAGGTATCGAAATACACGTTTCTCCCCGCCAAATGCTCCAAAACTCCGTCGAAAATCAAATACCCTCCGAAGTGCGCGAACACAAATTTATTTTTCGGAAAGTTATCCGCGACGCGTCTTGCCTTATCGGCGGGGCAGTTCAGCCTATTCATATACGCCAAATCGCGGCCCGCGTGAAAGGATATGATCAAATCCAGGTCGCGGCACATTTCATAGACGCGGAACGCGCGCGGATCGTCGATTTCGAAGTCTTGATATTCGGGGTGCAGTTTAATCCCCTTTATTCCCGCCGCTTTTAGGCGTAAAAGTTCGGGTTCGAAGGTATCGCCCGTCGGATAGACCGACCCGAAAGAGATTATTTCGGGTTCTTTATCCAGCGCGATTGCAAAATCGTTGACGTTTTTGTGTTGTTTTTCGCGCGTGGCGATATTCAAGACGACGAATTTTTCCACTCCGTTTTCCTTGAAATATCTCAAAGTACCGGCTTTTGTGCCGTCCGCCCCCGTTTTTTTTCCGACGGAAAAGCCCGCGGCGGCGGCTAATTTTTGAATTACGTCCTTAGCGAGACTATCGGGGTATATATGCGTGTGAAAATCAATCATTTTTTTGTCTGCCCGTTATTTTAATTTTTGTTTTTTTATCCGTTTTTCCGCGCTAAACCATATCCTTATCGAAGGGCAAATCGATCTTAATCGACGCGATCGGCGTATACGACGTTGCGTCCAGCGCGATTTCGCGGTTTTGGTTTTCTTCGATTTTGCCGGCCAGCACGCCGTTTCGTTTTATGACTTTTCTTTGTTCGGCGAGATTTTTATTCATTTTCAATTCCGAATATTGATCGCTCCCCGCCCATTTCGCTCTTTCGGCTTTCAAGTATTTTTTGTCCGTCGGGTCGGCGATTTTCAAGTCTGCGTAGTTGACGCGGTAAAGATCCAAAATCGGTTCGTACGCCTTTACCCTGTTCAAAAATCCCGCGTAGCGCGCTTCGTTATATTTCCTACGTTTTCTTTTGCGCTTTATGCTTGCTTCGTCCGTCGTTTGTCTTGTCCAGCACTGCTCCGCGACCGCGATCATTCTCGGGAAAAGGTTCAAATCCGCCTTATCTCTGCTCAAAACGTATTCCGTCCAGAGGGGCGCTTCGATTCCCAGCATATTCTTTTTTATGTCCGCGCTTTGAAAATCCGCGGGGAGTTTATAAAAGTACGTCTTTTTCAAGGGGGTTACGGCATACGGATAGTCGCAATAGAACGCCCGTTCGGACGAGAGAATAAATTTTCTTCCGCCGTTCCGGATCTGACTTTTCAAAGATTCGTTATGCTCTTTGCCCTCGACCCAAAATTGCGAAATAATCTCGGGGTCGGCGCCGCCGTTTAGCCCGTCGTTATAGCCTATGACGCGCTTGCCATTGCTCTTGCAATATTCCGCGACCCTGTTCAAAAAATAACTCTGCAAGCCGATTCCGCCTATTTCCGCCGCTTTTTGCCTGCAATACGGGCAAGTTTCCCAATGATTTTTGAGAACTTCGTCGCCGCCGATATGGATATAAGGGCCGTCGAACACCTCGAACACCTCGTCCAAAATGTCCTCTATAAATTTATAAGTGCTTTCCTTGCCCGCGCACAAGACCTCCTCGCTAACGCCGTATTCGACGCGCACGCCGACGCGCGGACGCGGTTTCAAGTTTCCGTTTTCATCGGATTCATCGCACCCGAGCCAAGGATACGCCGCGATCAAAGCCTGCGTATGCCCGGGAAGGTCGATTTCGGGAATGACGGTTACAAAGCGTTTTTTTGCGAATTCGACGACTTCTTTTACGTCGTCTTTCGTATAGTAGCCCTTGTATACCTTGTCGTTATACGGAAACTGCGAGCCGGGCCGCCCCACGCAGTCGCCCCGTCTTTCGGAGGACGTGATGTTTATAAATTTATATTTTTCGTTTGAGATTTCAAATCTGAACCCTTGATCGTCCGACAGATGCCAATGAAAGACGTTGAATTTCAGGGCGGACATAAGTTCTATGTATCTCTTTATTTCCGTCTTGTCAAAGAAATGACGCGAAACGTCGATCATAAAGCCGCGGTAGCGGTACTTCGGGAAGTCGCTTATCACCATACAAGGACAATATATCACGTCCTTAGAAAGAAGGGTGTCCAGCCTCAAAAACTGCGACAACGACTGCATCGCATAGAAAAAACCGGGCGCGCCGCCGGCGGAAAGTTTCATTCTGTCGGGATAGCATTCGATAACGTAGCCTTCGGGATCGATCGACGGGTTTTCCTCGAACAAAATATTGTTGTAGCCGGGCTTGTTATAGTGTATAAAAAGTTCGTGTTCCAACGCCCTCTTGAACATATCGCGAAAATTCTCCGCGTAGTTCTTGCGGCTTTGATCCGCGATCAAAAGAGTGTCTTTGTTGATCGCGAAATAGCCCTCCAACGGCTGATAGCCGTAGGGTTTCGGAACGAGCGGAGGCTCATATACGGGAGGGGTCTCCCTCTTTTTGAAAATACGGGCGAAAAAACCGCCGCGCGCGCCTTCGGAACGGACGGAAGAGTTTTTATTCTTTACCTTTCTTTTAGATTTCGGATCGCTCATCTTTTTTGCCTCCAAGGGTAGTTGTCAACGCGTCGTTAAAGAAAATTTTTAGTATTTTTAGTATTTTTAGCCTTTTAGTATTTTTAGCCTTTTAGTATTTTTAGCCTTTTAGTATTTTTAGCCTTTTAGTATTCTTAGCCTTTTAGTATTCTTAGCCTTTTAGTATTCCCGGTTTTATGCCTGTGTCCGTATTCGCCGTAAGAAAATTTTTAGTATTCTTAGCCTTTTAGTATTTTTAGCCTTTTAGTATTCTAAATCTTTTAGTATTTCCGGTTTTATGCCTGTGTCCGTATTCGTTATGCCGTTTTCAATATTTAGTATACTTTTAAACGTCTTATTATGTCTGTATCCGCATTCACCGTAAGAAAATTTTTAGTATTCTTAGCCTTTTAGTGTTTCCGGTTTTTATGTCTATGTCCGTACCCCGTCATACTATTTTCAATATACCGCATATAATCATAACATATTTTTAAACATTTTACAAGTAGTTATCTCATTTTCACAAATAATTATCCGGATTTTTTTAGATTTTTCCGCCCCGTACGCGCCGATTGACCGTTTAAGCGCGCGTACCGCTCCGTTTTGAACTTAAATTCCGTAGATTTAATATACTAAAATTAGGAGAACCTATCGTTAAACGGAAAAATTTATCATTATATTCCCCTCCGCGGGAGGGGATCAAAGGGGTGGGGCGATCGATTTGGGTTTATATTTAAAACCGCTCTTTATCGCACATTTTTAAAACTGTCAAAAATCAGGAGAATATCCTTCGTAAAGATAAACTCGCGGGAGGTAACGGCGTTTTGCGCGGCATTCATAGTTTTTTCAAATACGGCGTTATCGGCAAAGAACCGAAAACAATTTTTACGGACGGAAGAGGTTCGGTTTTCGGGAATTCTGCGGAAAAATACGCTCAAAACACGCGCGGCTCAAACCGCCGCGAAAACATCTCAGTTTGCCGCGATAACGCTTCCCCGCACGAAAAAATCTTAACTTGCCGCTATAACACTTCCCCTCACGAAAAAATCTTAACTTGCCGCAATGACTCTTCCCCGCACGAAAAAATCTTAACTTGCCGCGATAACGCTTCCCCGCACGAAAAAATCTTAACTTGCCGCGATAACGCTTCCCCACATAAAAAAATCTTAACTTGCCGCGATAACGCTTCCCCGCACGAAAACATCTCAGTTTGCCGCGATAACACTTCCCCTCACGAAAACATCTTAACTTGCAGCAATGACTCTTCCACGCACGAAAAAATCTTAACTTGCCGCTATAATAATAACAATGGTAACAATATATTCCGATATGAACAAATTTTAGTTTGCCGCAACAATATCTGCCGTTACGAAAATTTAAATGAATATACTATGTGCCTTAACTGCCCTAAGGGTGATAAAGGAGATATCGGACCGCAAGGTCCAAAAGGTGATAAAGGAGACATGGGCGCGCAAGGTCAAAAAGGAGATAAAGGAGATATCGGACCGCAAGGTCCAAAAGGAGATACGGGAGATATCGGACCGCAAGGTCCTAAGGGTGATAAAGGCGATATCGGACCGCAAGGTCCAAAAGGAGATATCGGAGATATCGGACCGCAAGGTCCAAAAGGAGATATCGGAGATATCGGACCGCAAGGTCCAAAAGGTGATAAAGGAGAAACGGGCGCACAAGGTCCAAAAGGAGATAAAGGAGACACGGGCGCGCAAGGTCCTAAGGGTGATAAAGGAGATATCGG